>JAPSGP010000174.1 GCA_031177445.1 Acidimicrobiia bacterium | reverse complement strand
TCCACCGCCGCCGGTGCCGGCGGGGCCGCTCGCGCCCTATGGAGAGGTAGTCGCCGGCAACCCCGACCGTCCCGAGATGGCGCTCACCTTCGACTGCGGCTCGGTCGCGGGACCGACGCCCGCCATCCTCGAGATCCTGAGCAATCGAGGGATCCGCTCCACCTTCTTCCTGACCGGGAGATGGATGGAGCAGAACCCCGGGCTCACACTGCAGATCGCGGCGGCGCACGAGCTCGCGCATCACACCTACTCGCACGGTGACCTGGCCGAGATGAGCGACGCCCAGATCCTCGATGAGATGAACCGAACCGAGACGATCTTCCAGCAGGTCGCCGGGCGGGGGAGCAAGCCGATGTGGCGAGCCCCCTTCGGATCGCGCAACCAGCACATCCTCCAGCTCGTTGCCGGCGCCGGGTGGCCGACCCACGTGTTCTGGACGGTCGACGGGCTCGACTGGATGGACATCCCGGCGGCAGAGGTGCGCTCTCGAATCCTCAACGGCGCCCGCAACGGGGCGATCGCGCTGCAGCACTGCGGCAGCCCGCAGACGGCGGAGGTGCTCGACCAGCTGATCGCCGACCTGCAGGGGCGCGGCCTCACCCTGACAACAGTGTCGAACCTGCTGCGGTAGGTCCCCGCCCACGAGCGTGGGTCGATTCACCAGAACGAACGAGGGGCAGCCGAGACCAACACGGAGGACCGATGGGAAAGATCGTCGTGACCGAGTTCATCTCGCTGGACGGGGTCGTCGAGGACCCCGGCGGAGCCGAAGACTTCAAGTACGGGGGATGGAGCTTCGAGTTCAATCGAGGGGACGAGGGCAACCAATTCAAGCTCGACGAGACGATGGCCAGCGACGCGCTGCTGCTGGGCCGGGTGACCTACGAGGCCTTTGCCGACTCGTGGCCGTCGCGGACCGGCGACTTCGCCGACAAGTTCAACTCGATGCCCAAGTACGTGGTCTCGTCGAGCCTCGAGAACCCCGAGTGGACCAACTCCACCGTGCTCAGCGGGAACCTCGTCGACGAGGTGTCCAAGATCAAGGCGGGGCACGACGGCGACATCGTTGTCCACGGCAGCTCGCAGCTCGTGCGAGCGCTGCTCGAGGACGATCTCGTCGACGAGCTGCGGTTGATGGTGTTCCCCGTCGTCCTCGGAAGTGGCAAGCGCCTCTGGGGAGAGACCAGCGACAAGAAGCCACTGCGGTTGGTTGACTCGAAAACCGTCGGTGACGGCGTGACCATCCTCACGTTCGCGCCAGCGGGCGACGTCGCATCTCCATCGAGCAGTTGATGGGATTGACAGTCGTCCGCGAGATAGCGGGTCCAACTGTCGACTGCTCAACCGATCCGGGTTGCGACCGGCCGAGCGCGACTCGTCAAGGTTGGATCGGCTGACCGATCCCGAAGAGATTCCCCTCGCTGTCGCGGAACCAGGCGGCTCGCTCGCCTCTGCCGCCGGCCGAGGGATAGTTCCCTTCGACCTCGGCGATGCCCTCGACCGTGCGAAGTCCGGGCACGTCGTACTCCTCGAACACCACGCCGCGGCCTCGTAGCTCGCTGACAGTGGCCTCGATGTCGTCGACCTCGAACGCCATCTGGGTGTGGGTGCCGGAGGGTGCACCCGTCGATGCGAACAGCGCGAAGACGCCCTCGCCGCACCGGTAGCGGAGCCCACCGGGACGCTCCTCGACCGGCTCGAGTCCGAGCTTCTCTGCGTAGAACCGGCGGGCGCGCTCGAGATCCTGCGCCGGTAACCGGGTCGCAACCCGGCTCTGGCGCAGAGCATTGGAAGCCGGTGCAGCCGCCATGACGAACCTCCTCTGACTGCGCGAGCCCTCGTCCTGGTTCTGACCCTCGGCACGACCCGTACTCATCGCCGCGGCGTGGCGCTGGTCAGCCGGGTGCGTCGAGCAACCTCAGCGTGGTCGGGCACTTCCCCCGGAGGAAGCCCCCGAGGAGACCACGCGCCACTTCGATGACTTTCTCGGGTGGCCCGGGTACAAATTGAGTGCAGGCCGGTCGCGGCAACGCATGTCGATGACGCGTCGTCGGCTCCGACGTACCCCCTTGCGAGAATCCATTCGGCCATGAGTATGCGCTGACGACCAGGGAGGACCGATGCCGAAGCTCCGGGTGCACAACTTCTCGATCTCGCTCGACGGGTACGGCGCCGGGCCCGACCAGAGCCTCGAGCACCCGCTCGGGGTGGGTGGGCGGCGGCTCCACGAGTGGGCGTTCCGGACCCGCCTGGGCCGGCAGATGATCGGCGGCAAGGGCGGGGAGGAGGGCATCGACAACGACTTCTGGTCGCGGGGCGACGAAGGCATCGGCGCCACCGTCATGGGCCGCAACATGTTCGGCCCGATCCGCGGGTCGTGGGGCGACAGCGACTGGAAGGGCTGGTGGGGCGACAACCCGGTGTACCACCATCCCGTGTTCGTGCTCACCCATCATCCCCACGAGCCGATCACGATGGAGGGGGGCACCACGTTCCACTTCGTCACGGACGGCATCGAGTCGGCGCTCGAGCAAGCGTTCGCGGCCGCCGGCGGCCAGGACGTCCGGCTTGGCGGCGGTGCGAGCACCGTTCAGCAGTACCTCCGTGCCGGGCTGATCGACGAGTTGCACGTCGTCATCACGCCGACGCTGCTCGGGAGCGGTGAGCGCCTCTTCGACAACCTCGACGGCGGGCCGGATGGCTACGAGCGGGTCGAGCTCGTGAGCTCACCGTCGGTCGCGCACGCGGTGATCTCGCGCACAAAGTAGCCCGGTTCGACGCTCGGCGAGCCGGGTCGGCATCATGGCGCCAGCAACCGCGGCGCGAGGAGCGCGACATGCGACTCGACGACGACATGCGGCGCGTGGTCCGGGAACAGGCGCTCGGCTTTGCTGCGACCGTCTGCCCCGATGGCACCCCGAACCTCTCACCGAAGGGCACGACGATCGTCTGGGACGACGAGCACCCCGTGTTCCTGCATCTGCACTCGCCGCGCACGGTTGCGAACCTGGCAGTGAACCCGGCGATCGAGGTCAACGTCGTCGATCCGAGCTGGCGTGACCATCACCTGCGCCTGGCGGAGCAGCGGGATGGCACGATGGCCACATGACTGCGCAGCTCGCCCCGGACGCGAGCTGATCAGGACCCGGCCAGGAACCGATCGGCTCATGGGCTTCTACGAGGAACACGTCCTTCCGCGCTTCGTCGACCTTGCGCTGAGCGGCAAAGAGTTCGATCGCCTGCGGGCTCGCGTCGCCCGTGAGCTCGAAGGGGAGACGCTCGAGGTCGGTTTCGGTTCGGGGCGCAACGTGCCGCACTATCCGGCATCCGTGACGAAGGTGATCGCCGTCGACCCCTCCACGGTGGGGCGCAAGCTCGCGGCCAGGCGCGTCTCGGCCAGTTCCGTCCCCGTCGAGTACGTCGGCCTCGACGGCGAGGCATTGCCACTCGAGGACGGCAGCATCGATCACGTGCTCACGACGTGGACGCTCTGCACGATTCCCGACGTCGGTCGCGCGCTGACCGAGATGAAACGCGTCCTTCGCCCGGGCGGTTCGCTCCACTTCCTCGAGCACGGCCGATCACCCGATCCGAAGGTCGCGCGGTGGCAGGACCGGCTCACGCCGCTGCAGCGACGCATTGCCGGCGGCTGCCACTTGAACCGTCCGATCGACGAGATCGTCTCCCGCTCTGGCCTTCGGTTGGCGCGGCTCGACAACTTCTACGTGCGCGGCCCGAAGACCTTCGGCTACATGTTCGAGGGCGTCGCCACGAAGCAGTAGGCGAGTCGCCGGCGGATCGCTAGCTGACGGGCGCGGCCGGAGCGGCGCGCAGGATCGGGATCGCGGTCAGCAGGGCATCGGTCTCGTGTGAGGCGTCCTTCCACTCGTGGCCCTTGCCGGTCGCCCGTTGGCGAGCACGCCGGGCCCACGGCGGTGCGTCGCGTGGGCACCACGTGTGGTCGGCCGAGCTCGACCTGATGGCGCGACTCGCCGGGATGATCTTGCGCGAGCGCTGGGGCAGCTGGCACCGCGATCCGTTCACGGGCGGCAGCCGGGAGCATGTCTCGGTTTGGGAGAAGAGCTCGTAGCGGTACCCGGTGCCAGAGCGATCGACGTGCGAAAACGAGCTCGTTCGCCAGCATGATCTCGGTGGCGGGCGACCAAACGACGGGCTGGGACCGCTCGCTACCCTGCGCGACGATGACGGCGGAGGTGGACCAGCAGCTCAGAGCTGCAAGAGAGCTCCTCTGGGCCGGCGACGTCGACCGGGCACGAGCGACCCTGGATGCGCTCATCGAGACGCACGGCGACCCTACGGCCCTGTCTCTTCGGGGCCTCGTCAACTAAATGGATGACCGCCTCGATGACGTATGTCGCGACTGGGAGGCGGCGTTCCAGGGATTTCGTGATCGTGGTGCCCTCGAGCAGGCTGCCCGCGCCGCGATGGGCCTTGCCGAGGTGCACACGGGCTTGCTTGGGAATGAAGCCGCCGGGCAGGGATGGTTGGGGAGGGCTCGTCGCCTCCTCGATCGCGCTGGGCCCTGCGTCGAACGAGGCTGGTTCGAGATCGCCCTCATTGCGTGCGCGCGTCCGAACGTCGATGACCTGCTCGAGAGCGCCGACCGTGCCCTCGAGATCGCGCTCGAGTACCGCGACCCCGATCTCGAGGTGCGGGCGCTCGCCGACAGTGGGCTCGCCCTCGTCTCCCAAGGACACGTGCGCGAAGGCTTCGCCCGTCTCGACGAAGCACTGGCCGCAATCACCGGGGGTGAGCTGCGCGATCCGTCGATTGCCGGGCTCGCCTTCTGCTCCATGCTGGCGTCGTGTGATCGCAGCGGCGATTTGCGCCGAGCCGAGGAGTGGAACCGGCTCATCGACGAGCTGATGCTCCAACGCCTGAGCGACCGGCCGCGCGTTCTCCATACCCATTGCAGCGTCGCCTACGGGGTCGATGGGGCCGGACCTCGTTCCAACGTTGCATCGCCTGGCCGACCTGGAACCCACGACACTGGCCACGATGCACGGCTCTTCCTATACCGGCGACGGCGCCGCCCAGCTCCGGTCGCTCGCCGACAGCTACGACGAGCGCCTCGCGCTCACGCCGGCCTGAGCGAGACCGCGATCCGGCCGCGCCCGGCACGTCTTGGGGTGTGACCGGATCGTGTCGCGTCTAGCCGCTTACCCCCTGTACGTGCACAAAGATGCGCAGGAGTGATCATTCATCTCGGACGAGGATGTGCACTCCGGCGGTGTCATCACCGCCATGGGTGCCTTGAGCTTCCGACGTCAGTGGACGTGGATGGCGCTCTCGTGGAACGGATCCGAGTAGTGGTCGGCGAAGAGCTTGGCGACAAGTTCGGCTCGGCTGTTGACACCGACTTTGTCGAACACCGACTTGATGTAATCGCGAACGGTGTGCGCGGACAGGAACAGCTCGGCAGCGATATCCGGGGTGGAAGATCCGCGGGCGATCGCCTGGACCACGTCACGTTCTCGTGAAGTCAAGCCGTACGCCTCGATGATGATCGGCGCGATCTCGGTGCTCTTGGCCGGTTCGACCACCACGGCAATGGTGCTCTCGACGGTGGCCCCTCCGAGCAACGATGCGTGGAGGACGACCCAGCGGCCTGATCGATCCCGCAGTCGCAGACGAGCCAGCCCACCATGTCGACCGGCGGCCACGGCGTGGGCGCGGGCAATGAGCGGAGTGATCGGCAACCAGACGTCGAGGTCGGTGGTGCCCGGGTCTGCGAGGACCTCGATCCAGTCGGCGTCCGCCTCCGCATCGAGTATCTCTCGGAGCCAGAGCGTCGCCTCCGTGTTCGCCGAGAGGATGGCGCCGTCGTGGCTGAACAGCATGAGCCCGGGCGCTCGCGAGATGCCCGGTGGCCACGCGCCGAGGCCGGCTCTCGTCCTGATGGCGTTGGCGACGACACCCGAGATCGCGCTGATGGCGGCGACGTCGCCGTCGTCGAAGGGATCGCGGCCCTTGTCCCGGAAGAGCGCGGCGACCCCCCACGTGCTGGCACCGCTGCGGAACACGGCCCGCAGTTCGTCGTTATAGCCCTGGGGCTGGATGAAGTCCCGGTACCGGGCACTGCGCAGCGGCCGGTCCCCGGTCGCCGTGCGCAGCGACCCTGCCGGAAGCGACTCGTGGACGAGGTCGCTGAACAGGTTCACGTCGTGCTCGTGGAACTCACCGTGCCAGAACGGCTGGCAGTAGCCATCGTCGAGGTTCTCGAACCGTGATGGTGCGACGGCCAGGAGTGTGCCGGGGTCGACGCCGAACCACATGGCTCCGTCGTAGGGGACGGTCCTGTGGACCTCAGCAGCCACGACCTCGAGCAGCTCGTCGGCACTGTCCGCTCGGGCGGCGGCCCGCTCGACGGAGTCGACCAATCGCGGCACGTCCCTGCCCGTTCTCACGCTTGTCA
>JAPSGP010000463.1 GCA_031177445.1 Acidimicrobiia bacterium | reverse complement strand
GATCACCCGAACCGACGGGTCGCGGTCGAGCTCGGTCCACGCCACCTCGAGCTCGTCGAACATGCGCGCGTTCATGGCGTTGGCGGCGTCGGGCCGGTCGAAGACGAGCCAGCCGACCGGACCGCGGCGCTCGACGAACAGGGTCTGGTATGTCGTCACGAGCCGTCGCCGGCCACCGGCTCGGCCCACTGCGGTTCGCGCTTCTCGGCGAACGCGCGCGGCCCTTCCTCCTGGTCGGGGTGACCCCACATGGACACGAGGTGTTGCGCGCCCTGCTTGCAGGCGTCGGTCAAGCCGGCTTCGAGTGCGTACCAGAGCGCCTGCTTCGTCGCCCGCATCGCCGCGGGGGAGTTCTTGGCGATCTTCTCCGCCAGGGCCTGCGCCTCGTCGCGCAGCCGCTCGGGCGGGTCGACGATCTGGCTGATCATCCCGAGCTCCAGCGCACGCGTCGCCGGCATGCGCTCGTATCGGCCCACGAGCGCCATGCGCATGACGGACTCGACCGGCATCTTGCGAATGAGCCCGATCGCTTCCAGCGACACGACCTGCCCGACGGACACGTGCGGATCGAAGAACTGGGCGTCGGACGCGGCGATGACGATGTCGGCGTCGGCGACCCAGTGGAATCCACCGCCGGCGCAGATGCCGTTCACCGCGGTGATCACCGGCTTCCAGATCTTCTGGTGCCACGACGTAAAGTGCAAGTCGAACTGCTCGACCGACTCGCGGTAGCGCTGCATGCCGACGCCGTCGCTGGCGATCTCGGTAACGTCGACCCCGGTCTGGAAGGCGCGGCCCTCACCGGTGTGGACGATCACCCGAACCGCGGGATCGCGATCGAGTTCGAGCCAGGCGTCGGCGAACTCGTCACGCATCTTCGCGTTCATCGCGTTGAGCTGGTCGGGCCGGTTGTTGATGAGCCAGCCCACCGGTCCGTGGCGCTCGAGCCTGAGGTGTTCGAACGACGAGTAGCTCACGTCACCTTCCCCGGAAGTCGGGATCCCGTTTCTCCTTGAACGCTTTGAGGCCCTCGGCGAAGTCGGGGGAGCGGGACGACAGCTCCATCGCGAACGCCTCGTTGGTGAGGTGATGGCGGAGGTCGAGCCCGGTCCCCGTGTTCAGCAGCCACTTGGTCAGCCCGACGGCCGCCGTCGGCGCCGCCGCCAGCCGGGCGACGAGGCCCCCGGCGGTCGCGCCGAGCTCGGAGGCGGGCACGGACCGGTGCACGAGGCCCCAATCGGCGGCTTCGGCGCCGCTGAGCTCGCGGCCGAGCAGCAGGAGCTCCCTGGCCCGGGCGAGACCGACGAGCCGCGGAAGCAGCCAGGTCGCGCCCGAGTCGGGCGTGAAGCCGCGGCTGATGAAGGGCTCCCAGAAGCGCGCGTCGTCGGCCACGACCGCGAAGTCAGCAGCCACCGCGAGCTGGAACCCGAGCCCCGCGGCCCAACCCCGGACGGTTGCGATCACCGGCACCTGCACCTCGAGCAGCATCGGGACGAGCCGGTGGGCCTGGTTCGGGAGCCTGCGCTGGATGCTGCCGACCCGCGGGCGATCCGCCTTCGCGTCGGGCGTCGGCGCATTGCGGGCGACGATGTCGAACCCGCTGCAGAAGTCGCCACCCGTGCTGTCGAGCGAGATGACGCGCACGTCGTCGTCCTGGCTGGCGGCCTCGACCGCCTGCAGCAGTGCCCCGACCGACACGTCGTCGAGCGCGTTGCGCCGAGTGGGGTTGTCGATCGTCAGACGCAGCACCGCGCCGTCGAGCTCGACCTCCAGCCCCGGCGCTCCGGCATAACCCACGGCGACCTACGAGCGCTCGAAGCGCGCCGCAACGGCATCGAGGGCGGCTTGGAGGTCGGTTGCGTTTCCCGGTGGGGCCGGGAGCCGGACGGGCCCGCGGACGCGGCTCGGCAGCAGGATCGACGCCGTCCCGGGCGTGGTGACCTCGCCCCGCTGGTTCTCGCCCCAGATCTCGAGGTCGACGGCCGGCTGGTCGAAGTCGGTCATGTACTTGCGCGTGACCCGCCCGCGCATCCACTGCGTGTCACCGACGTAGTTGAAGCGCCGGAACTCGCAGTCGAGCTTCCAGAGCCAGGCGTCGTCGCCCATCCAGTCAGTGCACAGATGGATGAGCCAGCACTCGCGCATGCGGCCGTAGTCGTACGTCGTGGGATTGCCGGCCTTGCGGGCGTACGCAGGGTCCCAGTGCACCCGCTGGAGGACGTCGGGGATCCCGAGCTCGTCGCGGTGGAAGAAGCGCGGCATGCGCTGGCGCTGCTGCCAGCCGAGCCGCAGCGCCTTCACCCCGTAGAGGCCCATGCCCATGCCGACGTGCCAGCAGATCATGTCGGTCACCCGCAACGGGCCCTTGGCGAGAGGACCCAGCTCGTCGCCCTCCTCGACGCCCTCCCAGAACCGGGGCTCGGCGCCCCGGGGCTGCTCCCGCGCGTACTGGGCGTCGATCTCGGCGATGCGGTCCTCGTCGTACGGTTCGATGACGACCTCGTCGTACTTCTTTTGCTCCCGCGCCTTCTCCCGCTCGGTGCGGATCATCAGCCGGTACTGGCCGCACAGCAGCGGGCCGGCTGTCTCCCGGAAGACCTGCGCGCTCCACTCGTGGATGGCGCGCGTCGCG
>JAPSGP010000462.1 GCA_031177445.1 Acidimicrobiia bacterium | reverse complement strand
AGCGGGCGATCCTCCGTCGCTTTGGTGAACGCGTTTCGGAGGTACGCCGGCCCTAGGAACCGGGCGATCGGCAGGAACCAATGAGCGTCGCCCGGACGGACTTCGGAATCAGAGGAAGAAGCGGTCATGGTTTTGGCGTCGCGAAAGCCGGATTATCCGGCGATCGCGACGCCAAAAAGCAAATGAGTTATCGCTTGACGACCGGCTTCGCTTCCTCCTCCTGGAGCGCGCGCAGCTCGGCGTCGAGGTCCTCGGCCGGCTCGACGTGGATGACCGGCAGGATGCGGTCGAGCCACCTCGGCAGCCACCAGTTGCGGTCGCCGAGCAGCTCCATGGTCGCGGGCACGAGGACGAGCCGGACGATCGTCGCATCGAGGAACACCGCGATCGCGAGGCCGAAGCCGAAGAGCTTGATCGCCCGGTCGTCGCCCAGCACGAACGCGCTGAACACCAGGATCATGATCAACGCGGCCGCGGTGATGACGCGCGCCGTTGCGGCGAGGCCGTCGGCCACAGCGATGGCGTTGTCGCCCTTGCGGTCGTACTCCTCCCGCATGCGGGACAGCAGGAACACCTCGTAGTCCATCGAGAGGCCGAAGATGATGGCGAACAGCATCATCGGCGCCCACGCCTCGATCGGCCCGGAATTCGACACGCCCACGAGGTCCTTCAGCCAGCCCCACTGGAACACCGCGACCATCACGCCGTATGCCGCGCCGATCGACAGCAGGTTCATGACCACGGCCTTCAGCGGCACGAGGATGCTGCGGAACACCGCCATGAGCAGAAGGAACGACAGCAGGAGCACCACGCCGATGAACACCGGCAGCATGTTCGCCGTGTAGTTCGAATAGTCGGTCGCCGCGGCGGTGAGCCCGCCGACCTTCACATCGACGTCGGTGCCCTCGGTCGCCTGCGGGATCACGTCGTCACGCAAGGTGTCGACGAGGTCAGCCGTCTCCTCCGACTGCGGAGACGTCGTGGGGAAGACCTGCAGGATCGCGGCCGTTCCGGCGTCGTTCGGCTGGGGCTCGCTGGCGAAGGCCACGCCCGGGGTGTTGCGCAGGTCCTCGCTGAGCCCGTCGAGCACGGTGAGGTCGTTCGGGCCGCCGGGCGTCTCTGCTGCGAGCAAGAAGGGGCCGTTGAAGCCCACGCCGAAGCCCTCGGCCAGGAGGTCGTAGGCCCGGCGCGTCGTGTCGGTGCGGTTGCCCGCGTCGGCGAACGCAAGCCGCATCGACAGCACCGGCGCCGAGAGCACCAGCAGGATCACCAGACCGGCAACTGCAGCCGGCCACGGGCGGCGCTGGATGACCCGGCTCCAGCGATACCAGAACGACTCCGCCTCGTCGGCCTCGGCGCTCTTGCGGCGCCGGATCCCGAGCTTGTCGATGTTGTTGCCCACGAACCCGAGGACCGCCGGCAGCAGCGTGAGCGCCGCCAGCATCGTCATCAGCACGCCGAGCGAGATGCCGATCGCGAGACCCTGCACCGCGGGCACGTTGATGAGCAGCATGCCGAGCACCGCGATGACGACTGTGATGCCGGCGAACAGCACCGAGCGCCCCGCAGTGTCGATCGCCAGGATCACCGAGTTCTCGGGTGTGCGGCCGTCCTTGAGCGACTGGCGATAGCGGGTGACGATCAGCAGCGCGTAGTCGATGCCAACACCGATGCCGATCATCCCCACCGCCTGGGTGGTGAAGTCGGGCATCGTCAGGCCGTTCGCCGCCAGCTGCACCAGCGCGATGCCGGTGCCGATGCCGAACAGCGCGGTCATGATCGGAAGCCCGGCCGCGAGCACCGAGCCGAAGGCGACGAGCAACACGACGATCGCGAGCAGGACACCGATCGCCTCGCTGGCGGGCATCTCGAAGTCGGCGAACAGCTCACCCCCGAGCTCGATCTGCAGCCCCTCGACGTCGACCTGTTCGGCTTCGGCCTTGATCTCGTCGGCAGCGTCGAAGAACTCGGCGTCGGGTCGGTCGGCGAAGTTGATCTCGGCGTACGCGATGTCGCCGTTCTCCGAGAGCTGGTTCTGCGCATCGGGCGAGTACGGGCTGACGACCTGGACCCTCGGCACCGTGTTCTCGATGCGGGCAAAGAGGCGCTCCATGGTCCGTTGGACCTCGGGGTCGTCGACGCCTCGATCGTCCTGGAACACGATCTGGCCGGTGAACCCGGCTCGATCGGCAAAGCCGCGCTCCTCGAGGAGATCGAACGCCTCCTCGCTCTCGGAGCCCCGGAGCGAGAACTCGTTGCGGAACACGCCGCCCGCAGCCTCGCTCACTGCAAACACGCCGATGAGGAAGACGACCCACACCGCCAGGACGCGCCAGCGCCGGCGGTACGAAGTGCGGGCGATTCGCTTCAGCATTGGGGGGAACCTCTTCAGCTCGGGGGCGTCGTTGGTCTGCGTCCTGCGCCGTTCGACCACACCCCGGCGCAGAACTCATCGGCCATCCTGCACGGGTGAAATGGTCACCCTGTGGCCAGTTCTCTCTGTGGTCGATTCGTGTTCGACTCGACTTGACCGGGAGTTACCTTACGGATTGAATAGTCAGCGTGTCAAGATACTCGAAACGTGACCTATTTCTCAGTACGATGCTGGCGTTCCGCGAGTACAGCAGTGCGGT
>JAPSGP010000461.1 GCA_031177445.1 Acidimicrobiia bacterium | reverse complement strand
GGCCCGGCGGCGCAGTGGTGGGCGGGGCCGTGGTCGTCGGCGGCAGGGTCGTTGTCGGGGCGGTGGTCGTCGAGGTGGTGCTCGAAGCTGTCTCCCGAATCCCCACCTCGAGGTCACCGCCGGCGTCGGGCCCGCCATCGACCGCCAAGCTGGCCACGATGACGACCGCGACGGCCGCGGCGATCGCCACGATCGAGTCGCGCGCCAAGTGCTCCATTCTGCCGCGGAGTGGCCTCGACTCGCGAATCAGCTGGTCAGGATGAAGGTCCTCGAAATGCGACGTGACTAACGTGTCAGCAAATGGCGAGTCACGGAACCGATCCCTTCGCCGAGAACGAGGACCAGCAGGCGCTGCGGAAGCTCGCTCGTGACGTCGCCGAGCGCGAGCTCGCCCCGATGGCGCGGCACTGGGACGAGACCGAGGAGTTCCCGCAGGCGTCGTGGGACGCGCTGCGCAAGGCGGAGCTGTTCGGCATCACCATCGGCGAGCGCTACGGCGGCGCAGGCATGGGCGACATCGAGGCCGCCATCGTGCTGGAGGAGCTGGCGCGGGTCGACGTCTCGAGCGCCATCCTCGCCCAGCTCATCTTCAACGGGCCGCCGCGCGCGATCGAGCATCTGGGGAACGACGCGCTGAGGGAGCGCTGGCTGCCGCTCGCCGCCACCGGCGAGGCGCTCTTCTGCATCGGCATCAGCGAGACCGAAGCAGGCTCGGCCGTCAACCACATGCGGGCGCGGCTCACCCCGGACGGCGACGGGTACCGGCTCGACGCCTACAAGAACTACGTCACCGGCGGGCACAAGGCCCGGGCGTGCCTGGTGTGGTGCCGGTTCCCGGGCAGCGAGGGGACGAAGGGCATCGGCGCGGTGGTCGTCGATCTCGAGTCCGACGGAGTGACCTGCGCGGGCACGCACGTGAAGATGGGGCTGCGCGGCACGAGCGAAGCCGAGCTCGCCTTCGACAGCGTCTACGTCGCGCCCGAAGACGTCCTGGTGGCCGGGGATGCGTCCAACAACGACGGGTTCAAGACGCTCATCGCCCACATCAACCACGAGCGGTGCGGCAACGCCGCCATGTGCATCGGCGCGGCGCAGGGCGCGCTCGAGTACGCGGTGCGCTACATCAACGAACGGGTCGTCGGTGGTCGGGCGCTCGCCGAGCTGCAGGGATTGCAGTGGAAGGCTGCTGACATGGCGACACGCCTCGAAGGCGCACGGCTGCTGATGCTGCGGGCGCTGCACCTCGCCGGCCCCGACGGCACGCCCCCGGCGCTCGAGACCGCCATGGCCAAGGCGAGCGCCAACCTCGCGGCCAAGTTCGTCTGCGACGAGGCGATCCAGCTGCTCGGCGGGTACGGCTACAGCCGCGAGTACCCGGTCGAGCGGATCTACCGCGACGTCCGCGGGCTCTGCATCGGCGCCGGCACGGTCGAGATCCAGCGCAACTACATCGGCTCGCAGGTCGTGCGGGGCGCGACGACCGTGAGTCCGGCGTGGCGCAATCCGCTCGCGTGAAGGCCGGCGGCTTTGCCGACCGGCTTCACAGAAGCCGGAGCTTGCGACGGCGACCCAGCCAGCATTGACCCTCCGCCCGACGTACCGCCATCCGCGAGCTCGGGAGTACCTCGCGCCGGGCGGGGCCTGGGACCTGCCGTCGCTCGACGCGCTGGTGAGCACGGCGGCCGAGCGCACCCCGGAGGTCGTCGTGGTCGACGAGTCCGGAGCCACGCTCACCGGTCGCGGGCTCGAGGGCTACGTCGCCGCGCTGGCCGGCGGACTGCGCGCCGCCGGTGTCCGCCGGCGCGACGTCGTCGCTTGGCAGACGCCGAACTGGCACGAGGCAGTCGTCCTGTACCGCGCGTGCTGGCGACTGGGCGCGATCGCCGCTCCCATCCACCATCAAGCCGGAACGACCGAAGTGGATGCGATGCTCGCCACCCTCGACGCCCGCATCTGGCTCCGCCCGGGCGACGTGCGCGGCCCGAGCGCACGGTTCCCGAAGCTGCTCGGCATGGGCGCGCCGGTGCGCAGCGAGCATTCCGTCGCCCGGGCGAGCGATCTGGCCGTCGTCCTGTTCACCTCGGGGTCGACGGGCGAGCCCAAGGCAGCGCTGCACACCCAGCGCGGCCTGGCCTACAAGGCGCGGGTGATGGCGGCGGCTCACGAGCTCACCGCCGGGGACTCGATCCTGATGCCCGCTCCGCTCGCCCACGTCTCCGGGCTCCTGAACGGCGTGCTGCTTCCCGGCGTGATCCCGATGCGTGTCGAGCTGATGGCCAAATGGGTGCCCGGCGCCGCCCTCGACACGATCGAAGCCAACGGGATCACGTTCATGATCGGCCCGCCGACGTTCTTCGTGTCGCTCATGTCGGAGCCGGGGTTCAGCTCCGAGCGCGTCCGCAGCCTGCGACTCGTCTCGAGCGGCGGCGCCGGGGTCACGCCGGCATTCGTCGAGCATGCGGCCGACACGCTCGGTGCTCGCGTGAAGCGGACCTACGGCTCGACCGAGGCACCGACGGTGACGACGAGCACGCCCATGGATCCCGAGGAGCGGGCGCGCGAGACCGACGGCCGGGCGACCGGCGCCGCGGAGCTGAGAGTGAGCGATCCCGAGACCGGCCGTGCGCTGCCGGC
>JAPSGP010000173.1 GCA_031177445.1 Acidimicrobiia bacterium | reverse complement strand
AGCGGGGACGCCATCGAGGGCGCGACCGCGTTCGCCGAGAAGCGGTCTCCCGTCTGGAACGTTCCCACCAACTGAGCGCGAGGTCACACATGGATCGGGAGAAGCTTCGGTCGCTGTTCGACCTGACCGGACGGGTGGCGATCGTGACCGGTGGGACACGCGGGATCGGGCGCTCGATCGCCGAAGGGTTCGTCGCCGCGGGGGCGAAGGTGGCCGTCGCCAGCCGCAAGGCTGCCGCGTGCGAGTCGACCGAGCGGGCGCTGCAGGCTGCCGGGGGCGAGGCCCTCGGCGTGCCCACCCACATGGGCGACCTCGACGCGCTCCGCTCGTTGGTCGAGCGCACCGTCGACGCGTTCGGGCGGGTCGACATCGTCGTGAACAACGCCGCCACCGCGGTGCGCGAAGACCTCGGCAAGTTCAGCCCCGAGGCCTACGCCAAGTCGATGGACGTCAACCTGCGGGGCCCGGTCTTCCTGGTGCAAGAGGCACTGCCCTACCTCGAGAAGAGCCCGTCGGCGTCGGTCGTGAACGTGATCTCCGCCGGCGCGTTCCTGTTCTCGAGCTACACCGCCACCTACGCCGCCGCCAAGGCCGGTCTCTACTCGTTCACGCGCTCGATGGCAGCCGAGTTCGCACCGCTCGGGATCCGAGTGAACGCGCTCGCGCCGGGGACCGTCGACACCGACATGGTGCGGAACAACCCGCCGGAGGCACAGGAGAGCATGGCCAATGCCGCCTTCATGCGACGGGCCGCCGATCCCGACGAGATGATCGGGCCGGCACTGTTCCTCGCCTCCGACGCCGCCAGCTTCGTCACCGGTCAGGTGCTGATCGCCGACGGCGGGCTCGTCCCCCATTGACCGTGTCCGAGTCGCTGCTGCAGATCGCTGATCACGGCCGGACCCGGCTGCTCACGCTCGACCGTCCGAGCGCGCTGAACAGCTTCAACATGGCGCTCTACGCCGCCACGACCGACGCGCTGCTCGACGCAGCCACCGATCGCGGCGTTGCGGTCGTGGTGATCACCGGCACCGGTCGCGCCTTCTCGACCGGCACCGACGTCCTGGAGATGGCGGCACTCGCCACCGGGGGCGAGTCCGTCGAAGGCGAGCACCCATTCGAGGGCATGGTCACTGCGCTGCGTGAATTCCCGAAGCCGCTGCTGTGCGCGGTGAACGGGATGGCACTCGGCATCGGGGCGACGATGTTCGGCTATGCGGACCTCGTGTTCATGTCGACGGAAGCGAGGGTGAAGCTGCCGTTCACCAGCCTCGCCGTCGCCCCCGAGGCCGGCAGCAGCCTCACGTTCCCGCGCCTGCTCGGCCGGCAACATGCGACGTGGGCGCTGCTCAGCTCGGAGTGGCTGAGCGCGGAGGAGTGCCTGCGCATGGGGCTCGTATGGAAGCTGTGCGAGCCCGACTCCCTCCTCGAGGAGACGCTGGCGCATGCGCGCGTCCTTGCGAGCAAGCCGATCAGTTCCCTGGTTGAGACCAAGCGCACGATCGTCGCCGCACTGCTCGAAGGTATCGACGACGCCATCGAGCGCGAGAACGACGCCTACCGCCGGCTCCTGGGCGCCCCCGCCAACCTCGAGGCGTTCGCGGCCTTCGCGGAGAAGCGTGAGCCCGACTTCGAGTCGATCGACGAGTAGCGGCGCACCGATCCCACGATTTGGCGTCGCAGGACCCGGATTATTCGGGTTGTGCGACGCCAGAAGCTTCGGTGGCGGTGGTCATCACTCGAGCCAGACGGACAAGTCGCGGTCGATGAGGCGCGACGTCTCTGCGATGTCAGTGCGGAATCGTTCGACGAGCTGGCGACGGGTCGACTCCGGGAACTTCAGGGGTGCAGTCGCACGCGCGCGCACTCGCCGGCGAACCGGCGCCGGCACGAGCGCGCGGAGGCGACGGACCGGTGCTGGGAGTCGGTCGACGCGCGATGGAGCTCGAGACACGTTCCTGCGCTCGGTGAGGTCGGGCTCGAAGCTTTCGTCGACCGCCAGAAATCCATAGAGGTCGCGCATGACGCCGGCCGGGTCCGATTGGAAGTCCTCGTAGAGGTAGACGCGTAGCTGCTCCTGCGGGAACCGATCGAGGTAGCGCGGCAGCTGCTCGCCGTAGCAGCCGGTCGCGACGTAGTGGGTCCTGCGACCCTGCGCCACACCACCCGCGAGCTCGGTGTCGATCAGGTCGGCGAACGGGCGCTCCTCCATGCCCCACTGGACGTGCATCGCGTACGCCGAGAACGCCCGATCGAGGGGATTGCGCAGGACCGCGACCATCTTCACGCCGGGGATCTCCCGCCGGATCCGTTCCGGCGCGACCGGGCTCGCGAGGTATGCAGTCGACGCCTCGCCCACGGCTGATTCGCCGCGCGCCCCTTCGAACAGCGCGAGGTACTCGTCGAGCGTGCGGGTGACGTGTGGATCGGGACGACGAGCGCGCGCCCCGAGCGTCGCCGGATCGGGAGCCGTGGTCCCGCCCTTGGTGAAGTAGCTCGGCTCCTTCACCGGGCTCACGAAGACGTCGGGATGCTGACCGAGGTAGCGGTACAGCGAGGTGGTGCCGGCCTTGTTGGCCCCGAGCACGAGGAAGTTCGGGTATCGCATTCGGGGATTCTCACCCATCGCGCCCGTCAGGCCACGACTCCCGCCACTCTCATCGGCGCGCATCCGGACCGCTGTAGGCGAGCCCGTAGTGCGGTTCGGCCTCGAATCGCACGCGAGGGATCGAGGCGCGCGCGGCGAGCCATCCCGCGATCAGCTCGTCCTCGGCTGCGTAGTCGAACGGGTCGGTCAACACCATCTCCTCCTGCGCGTGAGGTTCGGGCGGATGCTCGGCCAGCCAGCGGGCCGTGTGCGCGATCGCCTCGCGTGCCGGTACGACATCGCAATAGCCGAGCTCGGTCCTGATCCTCGTGAGGTCGAGCACCCGGTGCGTCGGAAGGGGCTGGGCGAGCAGGGGTCGTGCCGGCGTCGCGAGGTCGTAGGGCATCGAGACGATCTCGAAGGCGTGGTCGAGCGCGGTCGCGGTCAGCTCGACGACCTGCCGGATGCTCAGGACCTCCTCGTCGGCGGCGTTGAAGACCTTCCCCGCGGCGGCGTTCGGCTGGTCGATGCCGAGCAGGACGGCGTGCGCGAGGTTGACCGTGTACCCGTGGTGGTGAAGCGTGAGCCCGTCGTCGGGAACGATGATGCGAGCCCGGCGATCGAGCACCCGTCGCACGATCGACCACTCGCGCGGCACCAGCTGGTAGGGGCCGTACGCGTACGGGTACCGGAAGTGCGTCGCGCCCGGGTGGTGCGCGAACACGACGTGTTCGGTCTGGGCCACGCGATAGCCCTTGGCGTCTTCGGCCGGATCGGCAACCGTTGGACCGTCCTCCGCTACGGGCACCGGGACCCCGGGCGGTTCGTAGAGCCACGGGTTCATCCATCCGCGGTACGCGGGCACGCCGCCGACCGACATGAAACGCCCCGCCCGCCCGCTCGTGAGCTTCGCCACCGCGCGCAGCCGGCCGTACATCGAGACCACGAGGTCGAAGGTCTCGTCCTCCAGCGCGCCCGCGAGCTCGGACTCGTCGTAGGGATCGTGGTGCAGGTGCTGAACGCTCGCCGGAGTCTCGGCCCGCTCGTGCTGCCCACGATGCAGGATCGTCACCTTCCAGCCGCGCGCCACGAGCCCGTGCACGATCCAGATCCCCGTCGGACCAGTGCCTCCGACCACCAGCGCTCGCTGCGGCATGCACCACTCTCCCGGTCGCGGGCCGAAACTATCCAGCTGGCTCGACGTCGCGCCGGAGCCGGGTGAGGCGGAGAGTCGCGATCTGCCACTCGCCGTGGACCCGTTCGTAGGTCTCGTGGTAGTGGCCGAAGCCGTGCATCGCCCCGAGCGGGCCGCCCTCGGGCCAGCGCAGGACGTCCTCCATCGCCCAGATGCCGGTCGCGGTGGACGACGACGTCAGCGTGATCTCGGGCATGTGGCCGTGATGCACGGTCACGACCGGATCGACGTGCCCGCGCACGTAGGCCGCGATCTCGGCCGCCCCGTGCACGACGTCGCCGGCCTCCTCCGCCATGTCCATGACCGCCGCCTCGGTGAACACCGCTTCGAACCCGGCCCAGTCCTTGGTGTCCATGCAGCGGAAGTACCGCGCCTTCAGTTGTTTGATCTCCTCGATCGCCACCAGTCGTTCGACGTCGTCCATCCAACCTCCCCGGCGTGGGTATCGATGAGGACGCTATCCGTCCGGGTCGTGGCGCAACGCTGCGCTCGCGACGTCGAGATCCGCGACCTCCGCACCTGGGTCGGGCAGGATGCGCTGCGTGGCAGCGCGAACAGCTGCACCCGATCGCGCCGGTACGCCTCGCTCGAAAGCAGCGAGTGAGTTCCTGGCGCGCTACGACCGCATCATGCCGGTTCCGTTGCTGCTCTCGGCCGTGCTGCCGATCTTCATGTGGCGGGCCGGGACCGAGAACGTCGCCGCTGCGCTCGTGTACGTCGCGACCTGGATGGTGTTCCTCGTCGACTTCGTCGTCAACGCTCGCCTCACGCGGCGGTACCTCCACACGTGGGCCGGCCGGTTCGACCTCGCGATCGTGATCCTGACCGCGCCGTGGTTCCTCGTCCCCGGCTTCCGTCACTCGGCGCTCCTTGCCGTCACCCGGCTTGCCCGGCTGGTCCGGGTGGTGGCCGCGACCAGAACCGCTCGCCATCTGTTCGAGCGTTTGGGACGGGCCGCCATCGTCGCCGCCGTCATGGTCGCGGTGTGCTCGTACTGGGCCTACGAGGTCGAGCAGGCCACGAACCCCGAGTTCGAGTCCTATGGCGACGCGCTGTGGTGGGGCATCGTGACGCTCACGACGGTCGGGTACGGCGACATCGTGCCCAAGACCGCCGACGGGCGCTGGGCGGGAGCCGTGTTGATGGTCACCGGCATCGGGATCATCGGCGCGCTGGCCGGCAGCCTGGCCAGCTATCTCCGGGTTGACCTTCGCCCGCCGACGACCAGCACGCGCCGCTCGCGGCCACTGACGATCGCGCGCGAGGAGCTCGCCGCCGAGCTCGCAACACTGCGGGCCGAGGTCGGCGCGCTCGATGCCCACCTCGAGCAGCTCGCGCAACGGAGCGCTCCCGCCGACGGCGGCGGCGCCGAGGGTGCCTAACCCAGCTCGTCAAGCCGCTCCCACAGGGCGCGTGCGCCGACCACGGTTGCACCGCGCTCGGCCACCCGCGCCCGGAGTGCCCGGTCCGACGTCACGACGGTGGCGTCCTCCGGGTGAGCCAGCCCGCCGACCAGCTCGACGATGCGGTCGTCGGCCGCGTTCGGGCCAGACCGATTCGCGTAGGCCACGCGTACGCCGTCGTGCACACCCTCGGGAACGTCCTCGAGGGGCCGCCCGTCGAGCGCGAGCGTCACGTCGGCCTCACCGGTCGCGACCAGGCGCTGGAGTCGCCCGAGGAGCCTGCGGATCGCGCCGTCACGGTCGCGCCACCACCCGTCGGGCCGCGCGCCGATCACGTTCATGCCGTCCACGACGAGCCGATCCAGGAGCCACAGACTACGTACTGTCTGGGTCGACGCCGTGGGGTGAGGAGCAGTAGTGGCGGACAACCGCAGTGTCTACATCCACGAGTTCATCGACATCATCGGGCACAACCGCGCCAACTACATGCACCACATGGCCGCGAACTGGAGCCCGATCGGCCAGGAACAGCGAGGCCAGCTGTGTTATGGCGTCTGGGCCGTGATCGGGTCGACGGGACGCTGGCCCGAGGTGGTGAACATCTGGGAGCACGAGGACTGGGGCGGGCTGGCGGCGTCGTTCGCGGTCGAGACCGTCGGGCGCGGCGCCCAGGACCCGAGCCTCGAGCGCTGGTGGGCGAAGGCGGCCGAGTTCCGGCGCGGCGGCGTCGACCGCATCCTCGAACCGGCGCCGTGGACGCGCACGATCACCGAGCTGTGTGCCGACGGCGTCACCGGCGAGTGCTACGCCCACGAGCTCGTCGGAGTACGGGCCGGTGCTGCACCCGAGTTCCTCGAGCAGGTCCGGGAGCGCGCCGTGCCGCTGGCGGCGCGGTACGGCTGGGAGCTCGCCGGGGCATGGAAGACGGCGATGGCCGACGACGACGAGTGCGTGCTTCTGTGGGCGATCCCGACCTGGAAGCAGTGGGCGGCCTATGAGGAAGCGCACACGTCCGACCCCGACGTGGGCGGCGGCCCAACCGGCGCGCGCCCGGTGGTGGGGAGCTGGCAACCCAACATGCTCGGACACGCGCCCCACTCGCCCGTCACCACCCCGCGCCAACCCCCCCCGATGTTCGGCGCGGACGAGTAAAACGGGTTCGTGAAGCTACACCCCGCCCACGAGCAGCAGAAGCGCGCGCAGGAGAAGGTACGCGGCCACGAGCGTAATGGCGACCCGGTATCTCAAGGCCAGTCGACGGAAGAGCTCGACGGGCCCTTC
>JAPSGP010000460.1 GCA_031177445.1 Acidimicrobiia bacterium | reverse complement strand
GCGCTCGGGGCCAGGTACCCGATGCTCCCGACGAGCCCGATGACGACCGCCTTCACGAGCAGGGGCCCGGGGACGATCGCCGACAGGACGACGCCGAGGACCGAACCGCCCACGCCGCCCAGCACCTTCAGCGCGACGACGCGCTCGGCGTCCCAGCCGGGCGGGTTCCCGGCGAGCACGACCATCTCGTTCAGCCGGGCGTGCAGGTCGAACGGGGTCAGGCGGGTCACCCGGCGGCCGAGCCGCTTGGCGCTCGGCAGGAGCAGCCGGTCCAGCGCCGATCCCTCGAGCTCCTGCTGCCGCAGGTCGACCGAGTCGGTCACGGTCCCCAGATGCGACTGCAGGATCGCGACGGGACGGTTCCGCTCCCGCATGAACATGTCGACGATGACCCCGACGAGGAAGATGGCCAGGAAGGTGCCGGTCAGCGCGAGTGCAAGCCAGAGACTAGACATCGATCTTCACGATCCTCGTCATGACCCAGATCCCGGCCGCCATCATCGCGCCGCCCACGACCGTCAGGATGATGCCGGGCGCGGTCGTGAACAGCGGTTCGACGTAGTCGGGATTCACGATCGAGATGTAGACCAAGATGCCGAACGGAAGGACGGACAGGATGGCGACGGACAGCCGACCCTCGGCCGACAGCACGTTCACCTGCCGACGGATGTACGCGCGCTCGCGGACCGTGTCCGCGACGATGTCCAGGACCTCCGCGAGGTTCCCGCCGACCTGTCGCTGCACGTTGATCGCGATGACCGCCCACTTCAGGTCGTCGCTGCCGACCCGCTCCGCCATCGCGGCAAGCGCGTCGTCGATCGGCCTGCCGAGCCGGATCTCCGCGACCACGCGTTGGAACTCGCTCGCCGACGGCTCCCCGATCTCCTTCGAGACGGTGTCGAGCGCCTGCAGGAACGAGTAGCCCGCACGCAGCGAGCTCGCGAGGATCGAGAGCGTGTCCGCCAGCTGATCCACGAGCCGGCCCTGCCGCTTGCGCAGCGAGCGGACCATCACGAAGTACGGGATCAGCGCCGCGACGAACGCGATCAGCAGGCCGAACACGATGTTCGGCAGCAGCAGCGACGCGAACACCCCGCCGAGCATCGCCGAGACGACCGTCAGCGCGACGAACTCGCCGGCCAGGATCGGCATGCCAGCCTGTTCGAGCCGCTCGTCGAGCCCGGCGTTGAAGCCGGTCGCGACCGCGAAGCGGTGACCAACCTGCGCGAACGAGTCCGGCACCCACTGCGTCGGCGCCTCGTGCTGCGTCGCCTCGCCGCCGCGCCGCCGACCGAGCCGTTCGGCCAGGCTCTTGCGCCGCCGGGCGACCTCGCGGCTCCCGACCAGGAACGTGACGACCAGGTAGACGGCGCCGAAGCTCGCGGCTAGCAGGAGGATCAGGCCGACGTCGGAACCCCAGAACGAGGCGGCGAGCATCACGCTGCTCGACCTCCCGGAACCGGGGCGAACACCTCGGGCGACACGGTGACGCCGCGCTCCTGGAGCCGGTCCAGGAACCGCGGGCGCAGGCCCGTCGACTTCAGCTGACCCAGGAACTTCCCGTTCTCGTCGAGGCCGGCCGTGTAGTCGAACAGGAACAGGTCCTGCAGGGTGATGATGTCGCCCTCCATCCCGACGATCTCGGTGACGTGGGTGATCCGGCGGGATCCGTCCCGCATCCGGGTCTGGTGCACGATCACGTCGATCGCCGAGGCGATCTGCTCCCGGATCGCCCGGATGCCGAGATCCATCCCCGACATCATCGCCATCGTCTCCAGACGCGCGAGCGCGTCGCGAGGCGAGTTGCTGTGGATCGTGCTGATCGAGCCGTCGTGGCCCGTGTTCATCGCCTGCATCATGTCCAGCGCCTCGCCGCCGCGGACCTCACCGACCACGATGCGGTCCGGTCGCATGCGCAACGCGTTGCGCACGAGATCGCGGATCGTGACCTCGCCCTTGCCCTCGATGTTCGGCGGGCGGTACTCGAGTCGAACCACGTGGGGCTGCTGCAGGCGGAGCTCGGCGGCGTCCTCGATCGTGAGGATCCGCTCGTCGTCGGGCAGGAACGACGACAGGACGTTCAGCGTCGTCGTCTTGCCGGCGCCGGTGCCGCCGGAGACCAACATGTTCAGGCGTCCGCGCACGCAGGCGTCGAGGAGCTCGACGACCGGACGAGACAGCGTCCCGAACGAGACGAGGTCCTCCGCCTGGTACGGGTCCGCCGAGAACTTCCGGATCGTGAGCGTCGGGCCGTCGATCGCGAGCGGCGGGATGATCGCGTTCACGCGCGAGCCGTCGGGCAGACGGGCGTCGGTGTAGGGAGACGACTCGTCGATCCGCCGGCCCACCTTGCCGACGATCTTGTCGATCGTGCGCCGCAGCTGCGAGTCGTCGTGGAACTTCGCGCCGCTCCAGTAGAGCTTGCCCGCCCGCTCCACGTAGATGGAGTCCCAGCCGTTCACCATGATCTCCGTGACCTCCGGGTCGCGGACGAACGGCTCGAGCGGTCCCAGGCCGAGCACGGTGTCCCCGATCTGGCGGACGATGAGGAGCTTCTCCTGCGCGGAGAGGCCAGGCTCCTCCTCGTCGAGGAGCTCGCGCAGGCGCTGGTGCACCATCCCCTCGAGCTCGGTGTCCGACAG
>JAPSGP010000172.1 GCA_031177445.1 Acidimicrobiia bacterium | reverse complement strand
CCCACGCCCGTCCGCCGCTGGCGCAGCTGCCCGGACAGGTAGGAGACGACGAGCCCGACCTCGTCCGGTGCGGCGTCTCGGAGGCACGTCGCGAGGGCGTCGACCTTGGCGAGCCGGGAGCGCGTGGCGGCGACGGTGTTCGAAGTGTCGACGAGCTCGGCGAGCAGCATGGTCTCAGTCTCCGGATACATTTCCCGGCGGAGCAACCGCCGGCTCAGGGGGAGGCCACGATGCCAGAGTTCCCGGCGATCACCCACGTCGCGCTCACCGTCAACGATCTGGACGTGAGCGTGCCCTGGTACCAACGGGTGTTCGGTTCCGAGCCCGTCCTCGACGAGGACACCGGCCCCTTCCGGCACGTCGTCTTCCTCCTGGGCGGCACGCTGGTCGGCCTGCACAAGTTCCCGGGCGAGCCGAGCGGCGAGAAGTTCAGCGAGTTCCGGCCCGGACTCGATCA
The DNA here is from genome assembly GCA_031177445.1 of Acidimicrobiia bacterium. Taxonomy (GTDB): domain Bacteria; phylum Actinomycetota; class Acidimicrobiia; order IMCC26256; family JACDBD01; genus JAPSGP01. The sequence continues at coordinate 6,047 of JAPSGP010000172.1, read as the reverse complement.
CCTCGCCTTCGGGTGCGCGAGCCGCGCCGAGCTGGAGGAGTGGCAGCAGCGTCTCGACGGGTTGGGCATCCAGCACGGTGGCATCGTCGACGCCTCGTACGGCTCGGGCCTGTCGTTCCGGGATCCCGACAACATCGCCCTGGAGTTCTTCGCCCCGCCGGGGTGAGGCCGGGGACCAGCGGTGGCGACCGTCAGCGATCCCCGTCGCCCCGCACTGGCGCTCGTCGCCCTGCTGGCGGTGATCGTGGGCGGGACGATCGGCTACGTCGTGCTCGGCTTCTCGGTCCTCGACGCCGTGTACCAGACGGTCACGACCGTGACGACCGTCGGGTTCCGCGAAGTCGAGCCGCTGTCGGCCACGGGCAAGGTCTTCACGATCTTCCTCATCGTGTTCGGCGTCGGAACCGCGCTGTACGCACTTGTGCTCGTGATCGAGACCCTGCTCGAGCGCGAGCTACCGGCCGTCTTCGGGAGGCGACGCATGGAACGCAGGATCACCGGCATGCGCAACCACGTCGTGGTCTGCGGTTGGGGGCGGGTCGGAAAGGCCATCGCGCGAGACGTGGCCGAGTCCGGTGCCGAGATCGTCGTGATCGATTCCGACCCCGCCCGCTTCGACGAGATGCGACACCCGGCGGTGCTCGGTGACGCGACCGACGACGCGGTGCTCGATCGGGCGGGGTTGTCGCGTGCCCGCGCGCTCGTCGCCGCTCTGAGCACCGACGCCGGCAACCTCTTCGTCACGATCAGCGCCCGTGCGCTGCGACCGGATCTCTTCATCGTCGCCCGCGTGAGGACCGAAGACAATGAAGACAAGCTGTTGCGAGCCGGCGCCGACCGTGTCGTCAACCCGCAGAGCATCGGCGGCGCCCGCATGGCCGCGTTCGTGGTGCAGCCGTACGTGACCGAGTTCCTCGACGTCGTGATGCACGACCGAGGGATCGAGTTCCGGCTCGAGGAGATCCAGGTGCCGGAGCAGTCGCCGATCTCGGGGTCGAGCATACGCGATGCGCAGGTCCGCGACCGGACCGGCGCCCTCGTCCTCGCGCTCCGCGATCGCGACGGCCGCTTCACGACCAACCCCGCGCCCACCACCGTCATCCGGCCGGGTCAGGTGATCATCGCCATCGGCACACCCGACGATCTCGACAAGCTCGAACGGCTCATCGCCGGGTCGACCCCGACCGTGGCGCCGGAGGGCCGTCGATGAACGCGCCGAAGACGTTCGCGGCCGGCCTGGTCTTCCCCGAATGCCCGCGATGGCACGACGGGCGGCTGTGGGCGTCCGACATGTGGGACCACACCGTGTACCGGTTCGGCGCCGACGGATCCCGCGAGCCCGTCTACGAGCTCGACGACGAGCCCGGCGGGCTCGGCTGGTTGCCCGACGGGCGGCTGCTCGTCGTGTCGATGGAGCGGCGGCTCGTGCTGCGGCTCGACGTCGACGGGCCCGTAATCCACGCCGACCTGCGTGCGTTCGCGCCGTGGTCGTGCAACGACATGATCGTGGCCGACGACGGCACCGCCTACGTGAGCCAGTTCGGCTTCGACCTGTGGGGTGGCACGACCCCGCTCGCCCCGTCGCCCGTCATCCGGGTGACCGCGCACGGAGAGGCTTCGGTCGCAGCAGACGACCTCATGTGCCCGAACGGCATGGCGCTGACCCCGGGCGACGCCCAGCTGTTCGTGGCCGAGCCCGCGGCCTCGCGCATCACCCGCTTCGCCGTCGACGAAGCTGGCGGGCTCAGCGAGCGCGAGCCCTTCGCCCAGATCGAGGCGAAGGAGGGGCTGCCCGCCGGCCCACCCGACGGGATCTGCGTCGACCGCGACGGCGGAGTGTGGATGGCTGAGCCCATCGGAAAGCGCGTGCTGCGCATCGACCCGGCAGGTGCGATCTCGGTCGAGATCCCGTTCGATTTCCATCCAACCGCGGTCGTGCTCGGCGGTGAGGACCGGCGCACGCTGTTCGTGTGCCTGGCCCCGCACCTCGACCACAACGGGCCCCGGTCACCCGGCGCCCGCATCGACGCAGTGCGGGTCGAGATTCCCGGCGCGGGGAAGCCGTAGCGCACGCTCGACCAATGAAGCGTCACCGCACGGTGCGGAAGAAGGCGCGCACGTCGTCGACGAACAGATCGGGGACCTCCATCGCAGCGAAGTGGCCGCCGCGGGGAAGCTCGTTCCAGTACGTGATCGGGTACCGGGCCTCGATCCAGCTGCGGGGCAGGTGTGCGATCTCGCCCGGGTAGCGGGCGATGCCGGTCGGGACCGAGACCGACTGCGGCAGCGCGCCCCGGCCGGCCTGGCGGGTCTCGTAGTAGAGACGCGTCGACGACGTGGCGGTGCGGGTGACCCAGTAGACCATGATGTTCGTGAGGAGCTGGTCTTTCGTGAACGACCGCTCGACGTCGCCGTCGCAGTCCGACCAGGCGCGGAACTTCTCGACGATCCACGCCGCCAACCCGACCGGGGAGTCCTCCAGCGCGTAGCCGAGCGTCTGCGGCTTCGTGCCCTGGATGTCCTGATAGCCGACGCCCGTGCGGCGAAAGTCCTGGAGGCGTGCCAGCGCCGCCTGCTCCTCGCTCGACAGGGCGGCGAGATCGGCGTCCTTCGGGATCGGGACGGCGACGAAGTTGAGGTGGAGGCCGCACACGTGGTCGCCGTCCACGTCGGCGACGTTCTGGGACACCAGCGAACCCCAGTCGCCACCCTGGACGCCGTAGCGCTCGTAGCCGAGCTCGCCCACGATCGCCGCGAACGCGCCCGCCATCCGGCGCGTGGTCCAGCCACTCTGGTGCGTCGGTCCCGAGAACCCGTAGCCCGGAAGCGATGGCGCCACAACGTGGAACGCATCCGCGACGTCGCCGCCGTGCGCGGCCGGATCGGTCAGCGGACCGAAGACGTCCAGGAACTCGACGATCGAGCCCGGCCACCCGTGGCTCAGCACGAGCGGCAGGGCGTGCGGCTCGGGCGAGCGAGCGTGGACGAAGTGGATGCGCTGCCCTTCGACTTCGGTCACGAACTGCGGCAGCGCGTTCAGTCGCTGCTCGTGGGTGCGCCAGTCGTAGCGGTCCCGCCAGTACGTGATCAGCTGCTCCAGGAAGCCGAGGTCGGTGCCCTGCTCCCAGCCCGCGCCTTCGACCTGGTTCGGGAAGCGAGCTCGATCGAGCCGTTCGGCGAGGTCGGCGAGGTCGGCCTCGTCGACCTCGACCCGGAACGGCTCGATCTCCATCGCGGAACCGCCTACGAGCCCTGCAGCACCTTGGCCTTCATCTGCGCGAACTCGTCGTCACTGAGCTTCCCCGCGTCGTGCAGCTTGGAGAGACGTTCCAGCTCGTCGGCCGGGGTGGCGACGAACTGGCGCAGCGCCTGCTTCTCCTGCTGCACGGCCTGCTGGTTGCGCTCGGCCATGCCGCGACTCTGCGTGATGATGTACACGAACACGCCGAGGAACGGCAGGATGATGATCCCCAGGACCCACAGCACCTTGACCCAGCCGTGCACGTCGTGGCGGCGGAACAGGTCGCTGAAGACCGTGATCAGCAGCCAGATCAAGATGACGAAGCCGAAGATCCACAGCACGCTCAGCATGAAGTCGGCGAACGTCCACTCGGCTGCGAGAACCGGCACCGTGACCTCCCTACCTCGAGCCCGCTCCCATTCGGAGCAGCCGGCACACTACTCAGCATGTCGTCCGCGGGCCATGACCCCGATGGCGACGCGCCCGGCGCGACCATGAACGTGTGAACATGGGTACGAGTCCGGCTCGCTCGCGCCGGTTGCTCGTCTTGGTGCTGGCGGCACTTGTGGTGATCGCGGGCGGCATCGCAGCCGCGATCGTCGTCACCCGTGACGACGACGAGGCGAGCCGGCCGGAGCCGAGCCCGTCGACGACAACGGCACCATCGACGAGCACGACTTCACCACCGACGACGGCGCCGCCCGCGGACGAGCTCGAGGCCGCGATCTGGCCCCCGGCGGGCGGTACGACCTACACCGATCCCGTGGAAGCGGCCCGCGGGTTCGCGGTGGACTTCGCCGGCTTCACCGATCCGATCCTCGGCGACTTCGTCGCCGGCGACGCCGGAGCGGGCACGGTCGAGGTCCGAGCGTTTCCGACGACAACCGCGACCACCGTGCAGGTGCGCGAGCTCACGGCAGGCGCCTGGTCGGTCGTGGGCGCGGCGTCGCCCAACATCCAGGTCGATGAGCCCCAGACCGGCGCGTCGGTGACCTCACCGATCCGCCTGACCGGGCGGGCCTTGGCGTTCGAAGGCACTGTCGAAGTCGACGTACGGGAAGACGGCAATGCCGAGCCGCTGGGTACCGGCTTCGTCACCGGTAGCGGATCGCCGCCGCCAGGCTCCTTCGAGGGACAGGTCGAGTTCGAGCCGCCGGCGCGGCCGCGCGGCGCGGTCCTCTTCCGCACGCGCGGCGGCGAGGACGGCCGTGTCCTCGAGGTCACCGCCGTGCGCGTGCGCTTCGCACCGGGCTGAGCGCGTCAGCCTCCCGCTGAGCGCGAGCTACGACCGCTAGTCGCGCGTCCCGCCGCCGAACATGAGCCGACGGGGCTCGTCGGTGTAGACGGGCTGGCGACCTTCGTCGAAGGCGCGAATGGCCTCCTGGAGGTTCTCGGTGAAGCCGAGCATGAGCTGATTGCGGTCTTCGATCTCGATCGCCGACTCGAGGCTGGCGGTCTCGAGGTTGACCCACAGGATGTCCTTGGTCATCGCCAGTCCGTACGGGCTGAACTCACACATGCGCTCGGCGATTCGGAGCGCCTCGGCGAACAGCTCGTCGTCGGGCAATACCCGAGACACGAGCCCGAGCCGGTACGCCTCGTCCGCACCGATGCGACGGCCCGTCAGCAGCAGGTCGTTCGAATGGGCGGCGCCGATGAGGCGGGGGAGCAGCCAGCTGGCAGCAAGCTCGGTGCTCGTCAGGCCGTTCACGATGCCCGTCGCGTTGAACTCGGCCGACTGGCCTGCGATCCGCATCTCGGCCGCCAGCGACAAGCACATGCCCCCGCCATACGCCGCGCCATTGACGGCTGCAATGATCGGTTGACGCATCCGCCGCATCGTGAGGATGAGCCGCGAGTAATAGCGCATCGACTTCTGCGCGATCGGGCCCAGCTGTAGTCCCTCGATGTTCGGCACACCACCGACCTGCTTGAGGTCGAGCCCGGAGCAGAATCCTCGACCGGCTCCGGTGAGGATGCATACCCGGGTGTCGTTGTCCTCAGCGACCTGCTCGAAGGCGTCGTTGAGCGCGATGACGAGCTCCATCGACATCGCGTTCAAGCGCTCGGGGCGGTTGAGCGTGACGACGCTCGTGTGCGGTTGCGGTTTGTCGATCAGAACGAGGCTCATGGCGCCGAGCTTGTCACGTTCCCATCGCGCTCGAACACTTCACGAGCGTCGTCGTCCCAGGGCCAGAACACGACCAGCTCCTCGAAACCGATCGAGGTCATCTGCTCGACGAGCTCGGGGAAGCGGCCCCGGCGCGACCACGGAGACAGCGACTCGAGCAGCAGGACCGAGCGGCGGAGTGAGGCAGGGTCACGCGCCGCGGCCTCGCACCGAGCGGTCACGTCGCGGTTCAGCGTGGCGAGGTGCGTGGGGAGATCCTCAGCGGCCACCCCGAACGCACCGTGCGTGTTCCAGCACTCGGCGCGCTCGACTGCGACCGCGCGTACCGCCTTCGACGCGCCGGCCGCCGTGATCGGGGGCCGCGGGAGCTGTACCGGCGCCGGCAGGCCGGTCAGCGTCGTCTCGAAGAAATCGCCTCGGTGCTCGAAGCGGGCCCCGGCCGACCGCAGCGCCCCGTCGACGAGGTCGACGTACTCACGGAACCGCGCCAGTCGCTCGCGCAGTGACCAGTAGGGGGTGCCGGTGGCATCGTGGTCGAACCCGGCGATGCCGGTGCCGATGCCGAGCTGGAGCCGCCCGCCCGACAGGTGATCGAACGCCAGCGCTTCCCGGGCGAGGAGATCGGGCGGCCGCAGCACCGGGTTGCTGACCAGAGTGCCGAGCCGTGCGGCCGAC
>JAPSGP010000459.1 GCA_031177445.1 Acidimicrobiia bacterium | reverse complement strand
CGAGCGCGGGCTACTCCTGGCCCGGCACGACTTCTCGGTCCCGAAGCATGCCGGCATCACCGCGTTCCTGCTCGACATGCGCCAACCCGGGGTGACGGTCCAGCCACTGCGCCAGATGAACGGCGATATCCACTTCAGCCAGGTGTTCCTCGACGGCGCCGTCGTCCCGGACGCCGACCGGCTCGACGGGGTCGGGAAGGGATGGGCGGTGGCGATCACCACGCTTGCTCACGAGCGGGGCGGACTCGCCTCACCGACCGGTGGGGGAATGGGCGACCTCGGCCTCGGCCGGCTCGTCGAACGCGCCCGGAAGCTCGGCCGCACGGGCGATCCGCTCGTGCGCCGGCGCCTGGCCGACCTCTACATCCAGAGCCAGGTCACCGCGTGGACCGCTCGACGCGCCCGAGCCGCGCGCCTCCCCGGACCCGAGGGCTCGGGAATGAAGCTGCGCGCCACCCACACGTTGAAGGCGCTGGTCGACGTCGCGCTCGCGATCGAGGGGCCGGCCGGCGTCGCCGGCAGCGAGTGGGAAACCCTGTTCCTCACCGCGCCATCGCTATCGATCCGGGGCGGGACCGACGAGGTCCAGCGCAACATCACCGGGGAGCGGGTGCTCGGCCTGCCGCCCGACGTCCGCGTCGACAAGGACCGACCGTTCTCGGAGACGATCGCACGTTCGTCGTGATCGGACTCAGCTGGTCACCACGACGGCGTCGTTCACGACACGCGGCTTCGAGCTGTTCCAGCCGTGCCACGAGCCGTCGATGACCTCGACGATCGTCAATCCGGCCTGTTCGACCGTCGCTCGAACCGCCGCCTCGCGGTACGCGATGCCGCGCTCGGGCCGCTCCACCCTCCTCGTGTAGCTGACGTCGTCGATCTGGACCAGCGGCTTGCCGGCGTGCACGTATGGCGGCCGGTCGCGGTCGGTGATCAGGGCGAACGTCACCACGGCCCGACGGCCGGGGCGGAGGACGCGACGCAGCTCGGTGAGGTAGTGCGCGACTTCGGGCAATCGCATGTGCGTGAACACGGAGAACGCGCACGCGAACTCGAACGCGTCGTCCTCGTACGGCCACCGAACGGTCTGCGCCGAGCCCGTGTTGTCGCGGTTGTAGCGCGCGTTGTAGATGTCGAGGACGTCGAAGCGGAAGTTCGGCAGACGCGGCGCGTAGTGCTCGTTCAGCCAGGCGATGGCTTCGGGACTGATGTCGAAGCCCACGTAGCTGCCCCGGTCGAGGAACGGTGCGAGCTCGAAGACGAGGCGGCCGATGCCGCAGCCGATCTCGAGCATGTGCAGGTCCGGCTCGAGCCCGCATCGTTGCAGCACCCGGAACTGGAGCTTGCCGGCCAACCCTCTGTACTCGCGGCCGACCCCGTGCACCGAGGGGTCGGGGCGAGGCAGATCGACGTGCCGCACGCGGCTGCACTGTATGGCGTTCGGTGAGTCAGGCGGGTGGCCTCGGTGGTGATGCCGCCGAGTGCAGTGCACGTCGGCCCACGTGGCCATACAAGCTCGAAACACTGAAGCTCTCGGCATCGATGCTGGCTGGACCCCTGCGGACCTCGACGAACCCGCTCCGGACCGTGCACTCGCTCACGTACTCCGGTGAGCTCGCGCACGCGAGAACGAGCTGCAGTACGAAACGGCTGGGACCGACCCGATCGGGATCGAGCTGCCTCGTCAGATCGAGGCGTTCGGGATGCGCAAGGAACGCGCGCTCCCAGGCGTGATCCCAGGACCAGTCCTCGATCACGAAGATGCCGCCGGCGCGCAGACGCGGAAACAGAGTGCTGAAGCTGATCACTGTCTCGCGGGACCGATGCGAGGCATCGTCGACCACCATGTCGAGTGGCTCGTCGCCGAACTCGTGCCCCAGGATCTCCTCGAGCCGGCCACGATCTGATTGATCGACACCGTAGAGCGGGCGAACGCGTTCGTTCAGCTCGTGCTCGTCGATGAATCGCGCCAGAGACCGACTCGGCTCAGGGTCGATGTCGATGGCGACGAGCCTGTGCGGCCGAAGGAGAAGCGCCAAAAACGCGGTGCTTCCGCCCTCGTCGATCCCGAGCTCGAAGATGTTCTTCAGGCCGGACTCCGCGGCAAGCTCCTGGTATCGCTCGATCATCCACCGTGGCTTCCGGAGGAGAAGCGCTCCGGGCACGGGGCTCCGATGCCGCATGGGCTCGAGCGCGAACGCGACGTCGTGGACGACGATCACGTCCTCGCCGTCGTTTCGAGACACCATCGATCATGCCACGCGGCCTTCCGTCGGTGAGGCCCTACAGGCTCATCGTCAGCGGGTGAGGCGTGCGTTCGCCCAGTCGGCGTACTCGCAGGAGATGCCGTCGCCTGCGTCGGTGAGCACGAGACGGAGCTTGGCGGTGGACCCGGTCGCGAGGTCAACGAGCTTGGTCGCGGTGTTGCCGGTCACGACACCGCTCGTGTACGCGCGGACGCCGTCGCGGTAGACCTCGAACAATACGGTGCCGGCACCGCCGCAGATGTCGTCGATGCCGACTTCGGCGCGGAAGCGTGAGTAGGCGCAGAACTCGGCGCCCAGCTCGCGCAGGCGCTCCGGGCCGGCGAGCAGGTTCGCCTCGTCCCCGCCGCGCCCGATCGAGTACACCGGGAAGTGCTCCAGAAGCAGCAGC
>JAPSGP010000171.1 GCA_031177445.1 Acidimicrobiia bacterium | reverse complement strand
TCGAGGCGTTCGAACCCGGTCCGTACCCTCGCGCCACCGTGCTCGTGGAGTGCAGCAGCGGCACGTACGTACGATCGCTCGCGGCCGACCTCGGGGAGCGGCTCGGCGGGGTCGCGCATCTTGCCGAGCTGCGCCGGCTCGGTGTGGGATCGTTCACCGTGGCCGAAGCCCGCACGCTGGCGCAGATCGAAGCCGACCCGCAGCGGTTGGTGATCCCTCCCATCGAGGTGGTGCGTGACCTCGAACGGGTCGAGGTCGATGCCGAACAGGCCCGGGCCGTCGTGCACGGGGTGACATTCCCGGCGCCCGTGCTCCCCGGTGAAGGCGCCGGGCCCGGCCCGTTCGCGCTCGTCGGACCCGATGGCGGCCTGCTGGCGATCTACGAGCGACGCCGCAACGCGGTGAAGCCGGCGGTGGTCCTCGCGCCGGTGGAGGCGACCTGAGCGATGGAGGTCGTCCACGGCGCCCACGAAGCGAGGAGTGGCGTCGTCCGCACCGACGGCGCGGTGGTCACCATCGGTGCGTACGACGGCGTGCACCGCGGGCATCAAGCTGTGCTCCGGCTCGTGCGCGAGCTCGCCGACGCACGCGGTCGTGCCGCCGCGTGTGTCACCTTCGACCGGCATCCCGCCGAGGTCGTGCGCCCTGAGTCGGCTCCCAAGCTGCTGACGACGCTCGAGCAGAAGCTCGAGCTCTTGGACCAGACCGGCGCGCTCGATCTGTGCTGGGTGCTCCGCTTCGACGAGGAGCGCAGTCGCGAGCCGGCCGAGGACTTCGTGCGCGAGGTCCTGGTCGACGGGCTCCGGGCGCGCCTGGTCGTCGTCGGAGTCGACTTCCATTTCGGCCACCAGCGGGGCGGCAACGTGGCGCTGCTCGAACGCATGGGTGCCGAGCTCGGCTTCGAGGTGCTCGGTCTCGGCCTCGTGGCGATCGAAGGCGACGACACCGCCACCCCGTACTCGTCGACCCGCATCCGCGAGCTGCTGGCCAAGGGCGACGTGGTGGAGGCCGCGCAGCTGCTGGGCCGGCCCCACGAGGTGCGCGGCGTGGTCGAGGTCGGGGACCGGCGGGGGCGGGAACTGGGCTTTCCCACCGCCAACCTGGCCGTCCCGCCGCAGGTCTGTCTTCCGGCCGACGGCGTCTACGCGGGATCGTTCGTCGACGGCGACGGCTCCGAGCGGGCCGCTGCGGTCTCGATCGGCAGCCGGCCCACCTTCTATCCCGAGGGCGGGCCGACGCTGCTCGAGGCGTACGTGCTCGACTTCGACGGCGACCTTTACGGTCACACCGTCAAGGTCCGGTTCCGCCAGTTCCTGCACGGCCAGGTGCGCTTCGACGGGATGGACGCCCTCGTGCGGCAGATCACGGAGGACGTCGCCGCCACCCGCCGCATCTGCGGAGGAGGCGGATCGGGCTGAACCCGCAGCTCGTGGTACCCTGATCAGCTGCGTCGGCGGGTGCCGACGCCTCCGTCGACGACAGGGTCCGACCCTTCCGCATGCCCGATACCGCCGCCACGATCGCCGAGCACCGCCTCCATGAGACCGACACCGGCTCACCGGAGGTGCAGATCGCGCTCATGTCCGAGCGCATCGACCACCTGACCGAGCACCTGAAGGTCCACAAGAAGGACCATCACTCGCGCCGGGGACTGCTCATGATCGTCGGCCGGCGGCGCCGGCTGCTCGACTACCTCCGGCGCAACGACGTCGAGCGGTATCGAGCACTCATCGCGAAGCTCGGCCTCCGCCGCTGACGGAACTCGAGGAGCCGCATGGCTCCTCGTTTTCATATCGGAGCAAGAGCAACACACACGATTGCGAGAGAGCAGTCGGTTGTCAGTGGCCACTGGCCGGGCCCCATCGCCGGGGAACGGGCTCGGACGGTGACCACTGGGAACCGGGGCCTCTCGCACAACAGAGAGGAGCGCGTCCCATGCCTGGTTCCCAGGGCAATGGCGCCGTCCAAGTAGAAGGCGCGGTCAACGCCGCCGGCAAGACCATGTCGTTCGAGACCGGCCGCCTGGCGCCGCTGGCCGACGGCGCGGTCGTCGTACAGATCGGCGACACCACGCTGCTGAGCACGGTCGTTACCAGCAAGCCCCGCGAGGGCATCGATTTCTTCCCGCTCACCGTCGACGTCGAGGAGCGGATGTACGCCGCCGGCAAGATCCCCGGCTCGTTCTTCCGCCGTGAAGGCCGCCCGGGCGAGCAGGCGATCCTGACCTGCCGGCTCACCGACCGTCCGCTGCGCCCTTCGTTCCCCGAGGGCTTCCGCAACGAGGTGCAGGTCATCGCGACCATTCTCGGGGCCGACCTCGAGAACCCGCACGACGTCGCCTCCATCAACGGCGCGTCGGCTGCGCTGACGGTCTCGGGCATCCCGTTCCAGGGGCCGGTGGGCGCGGTGCGCCTGGCGCACCATGACGGGCAGTGGATCGCGCACCCGACGTATCAAGAGGGCGACGAGTCGACGTTCGAGCTCGTGGTCGCAGGCCGGCGCACAGAATCCGGCGACATCGCGATCATGATGGTCGAGGCCGGGGGCACCGAAGCCACCTGGGAGCTGTACCAGCAGGGCGCGCCCAAGATCACCGAAGAGGTGATCACCGAGGGCCTCGAGGAGTGCAAGCGCTGGATCGCGGCGTCGATCGACCTCCAGCTCGAGCTGCGGGCGCAATACGAGAAGGCGCACGGCCCGATCGAGCCGATCTCCTACGAGGTCCAGACCGACTACGACGAGGACGTGTTCGCGGCGGTCGATGCCGCCGCCCGCACCGCGGTCGGCGAGGTGATGAAGATCGCCGACAAGCACGACCGTGAGGAGCAGGCGCGCGAGCTCGAGGCCCGCATCGTCGAGCAGCTCGCGGGCACTCCCGACGCGCCCGGTCCATTCGCCGAGCGCGCCGGCCAGGTGAAGAAGGCGCTGCGGTCGCTGCAGAAGGACGTCGTGCGCAAGCGCATCGTGAGCGAGGGTGTGCGCATCGACGGGCGAGGGACGGCCGACCTGCGAACCTTGTCGTCCGACGTCGGCATCATCCCGACCGCGCATGGCTCCGGCCTGTTCCAGCGCGGCGAAACCCAGGTGCTCACCGTCACCACGCTCGGCATGCCCCGCATGGAGCAGATGCTCGACACCATCGGCATCGACGAGCGCAAGCGCTACATGCACCACTACAACTTCCCGCCGTTCTCGACCGGGGAGACGGGGCGCGTCGGCTCACCCAAGCGGCGTGAGATCGGTCACGGTGCGCTGGCGGAGCGGGCGCTCGTGCCCGTGCTCCCCAACGCAGTCGAATGGCCGTACACGATGCGTGTGGTTTCCGACGTGCTGTCGTCGAACGGCTCGACCTCGATGGCCTCGGTCTGTGGTTCGACCCTGTCGCTCATGGATGCGGGCGTACCGATCAAGGAGCCGGTCGCCGGCATCGCGATGGGCCTCGTCTTCGCCGACGGCAAGTACACGACCCTCACCGACATCCTCGGGGCCGAGGACGCCTACGGCGACATGGACTTCAAGGTGGCCGGCACGGAGGACTTCGTCACCGCGCTCCAGCTCGACACGAAGATCGACGGGCTGCCGGCCGACGTGCTCGCGCAGGCGCTGAGCCAGGCGAAGGACGCGCGGCTGAAGGTCCTCGAGGTCATGCAGGGCGCGATCTCCGAGCCCCGCAGCGACGTGCGCGACCGGGCGCCGAAGATCGTGAGCTTCGAGATCCCGCTCGACAAGATCGGCGAGGTCATCGGGCCCAAGGGCAAGGTGATCAACGCGATCACGCTCGAGACCGGTGCCGACGTCTCGGTGAGCGACGACGGCGTCGTGGGAACGGTCACGATCGGCTCGAAGGAGGGTTCGCAGGTCGAAGAGGCGCGGCGTCGCATCGAGCTGATCCTCGACCCGCCGACCGCCGATGTCGGCGCCGAGTACACCGGCAAGGTGGTGAACATCACCAAGTTCGGCGCCTTCGTCAACATCCTGCCCGGGCGCGACGGGCTGCTCCACATCTCGAAGCTGGGACGGGGCAAGCGCATCGACCGCGTCGAGGACGTGCTCAGCCTCGGTGACGAGTTGACGGTCCGGGTCGACGACATCGACAACCAGGGCAAGCTCTCGTTGTCGCTGATCGGTGGCGACGAGGACGCCGGTAATGGCGGGCCTCCGGAAGGCGACGGCGAAGTGAGGCGGGGGGAGCGAGCGGGGTCCGAACCTCGCCCACGACCGAGCGACCGCGATCGGGGGAGCTCTCGGAGCGAGGGCCCGCGAGAGACGGTGAGCTTCGAGGACTCCTGGGAGAGTCAGGCGAAAGCCGAGTTCGGCGACCTCGGCCCAGGCGAAGCCCCGCGGGGTGGCGGCGGGGGAGAGCGTCGCGGTGGGGGCGGAGGCCGTCGCCGCGGCGGGCGCGGCCGCTGATCCGGACCGCACGATCCCGGTGACGATCCGCCGCACGACGCTCGATTCGGGGCTGCGCGTCGTCACCGAGGCGATGCCGGAGCTGCGGTCGGTCGCGCTCGGCTACTGGGTCGCGACCGGGTCACGAGACGAGTCCGCCCAGATCTCGGGCGCGAGCCACTTTCTCGAGCACCTGCTGTTCAAGGGCACCGCGCGGCGAACCGCACACGAGATCGCGCACGCGGTCGAGTCGGTCGGTGGCGACATGAACGCGTTCACGACGCAGGAGCTCACGGCGTTCTACGTTCGCGTCCCCGACTTCGAGCTCGATCTCGCGCTCGACATCCTGGCCGACATCATCTGGTCTCCGGCGCTGCGCGACGACGAGATCGAGTCGGAGCGTCTGGTCATCCTCGAAGAGATCAAGATGCACGACGACACGCCTGACGATCTCGTGCACGACGTGTTCGGCGAGGCACTGTTTCCGGGCCATCCGCTCGGGCGGCCAGTGGCCGGCAGCACCGAGACCATCGGCGCGATGCAGCGCGACTCCATCGCCGGCTACCACGCCGACCGGTACCGGCCGGGCGCGGTGGTGGTGGCCGCGGCGGGGCGCATCGAGCACGACGTCGTGGTCGAGAAGGTGGCGGCGGCCGCGGCGGCGTCGGCGCACGGTGACGGGTCGAGCGAGCGTCCGCGCGTGAACGGTCTCGCGCCGCCGACCCGCCTGGCGGTGCAGGAGCGCCCGATCGAGCAGGTCCACCTCGTGACCGGCACCCGGGCGCTGCCTCGGGGCGACGACGACCGGTACGCGCTCGCAGTGCTCAACCAGGCGCTCGGCGGCGGGATGTCGTCGCGCCTGTTCGAGGAGGTGCGGGAGAAGCGAGGTCTCGCCTACTCCGTGTACTCGTTCCGTGCGGGGTTCGCCGAGACGGGCGCGTTCGGCGTCTATGTCGGCACCAGCCCCGAGCGGATGCAAGAAGCGCTCTCAGTGGTGGACGCTGAGCTCGATCGAGTGGTCACTGACCATGGCATCGGCGACGACGAGCTCGACGCGGCCAAGGGCCACCTCCGGGGCTCGATGTCCCTGTCGCTCGAGAGCTCACAGAGCCGGATGCATCGCATCGGCGGCTCCGAGCTGTCGCTGGGCGAGATCCAGACGCTCGACGAGATCGTGGCCGAAATCGACGCGATCACTCCCGACGACATCGGTCGGGTCGTCGACCGCGTGCTCGCCAACAGAGAGCGCACGCTCGCCGCCGTCGGCCCGATCGACGAGGACGCGCTCACGTCTCGCTGAGCGAGATCGTGGTTGGCGTTCGTGCTCTTGCGCGCGTGTTCAATTCATGGCTTGCGCGCGCCTGGCTCGAGCTGGGTCATGAGCGAAGTCGTAGCTGGTTCCGGTTCGACATCGAGCTCCGAGAGCGCCGCGCGGCAGCGTTCGATGGCACGACGCGCTCCTGATCGATCGTCGTCAGCGAGATGGGCGCGAGCGAGGAGGCGGTACGCGTGCTCGGTCCAGGGATCGGCCTGGATGGCGCGCTCCGCCGCGTCGCGTGCCTCGACGTTATGCCCCGCGGCGAGCCAGAGCTCGCCGGCGCGCAGCGCGCTGCTCATGTACCGAGCCCGAAGGCGCTGACGTTCGGTCTCGGCCCACGCGGCGTACTGCACATCGGCGAACGGCTCGCCGCGCCAACGGTGCAAGGCCGTTCGGTACGCGTCCAGCGCGGCTGCAGGTGAGCCTTGGTCCTCCGCTCGTTCCGCGTCATCGAGAACAGTGTCGACCGCCCAAACGTCGACCACGAGCCGGTCGGAGGGAACGAGCTCGAGCCAGGTCGCATCGGTCCGGAGGAAGTACGGCCGTTCCCCATCTGCACGGTCGGGTTGCAGCACGCGCTGCACGTAGCTCAGGGTCGTCCGAAGGTTGCGACCACCGTCATCGAGCTCG
This sequence comes from Acidimicrobiia bacterium, assembly GCA_031177445.1. GTDB lineage: Bacteria > Actinomycetota > Acidimicrobiia > IMCC26256 > JACDBD01 > JAPSGP01. The sequence continues at coordinate 200 of JAPSGP010000171.1, read as the reverse complement.
GGCCACAGCTCTTCTGCGATCTCCTCGCGACGGGCCCTGCGGCGGGCGACGAGGTAGCACACCAGGTCGCGAACCCGCTGGCGTCGGAGGTCGGCATGCTCGACGGCCTCGCCGTCTCGCCGGACCTCGAGCGAGCCGAGCACACTGATCTGGACGCGATACGCGGGGACCGCGGGTAGCTCCGTGAGCAGCTGCTTGGC
>JAPSGP010000458.1 GCA_031177445.1 Acidimicrobiia bacterium | reverse complement strand
CGAAGCGCGCCGCCGGCTCGAAGAGGAGCTCGAATGGCGCGCCGGCGTCCACCGCAAAGAGATCTCGGCCTGGCTCGAGCGGGCCCGCGAGCACGGCGACATCCGTGAGAACGCCGACTACGACGCGGCCAAGAACGACCAGGGCCACAACGAGGCCCGCATCCGCCAGATCGAGGACATACTGCGGCGGGCGGTGATCGTCGAGGGCCCCGCCGGCGACGTCGTCGCGCCCGGGACCGTGGTCGAGATCCGCATGGAAGAGGACAACGAGACGACGTCGTACCTCGTGGGCTCGATCGAGGAGCGCCACGACGACCTCGACGTGCTGTCCACTGGCTCCCCGCTCGGCCAGGCGCTGCTCGGCCACGCCCCCGGTGAGGTCGTCAGCTACGAGGGCCCGCGCCGCACGTTCCAGGTGGAGGTCGTGAGCGTCCGTCCGGCGGGGTGACGAGGCTTCGGTAGACCGTGCCCGCTCTCGTCGTGATCACGGGGTCCGGGCGGTAGTGACGCCGAAGGGCGCGCGCGAGGCGGCCCGACGGGTCGACGGCGTTCGGCGGCGTGAACTCGATCACCCACTCCGGCCGGCGCTCCGAGGCGAGCAGCGCACGGAGCCGGTCCAGCGCACCCGGGATCTCCTGCACCGGGTGACCCCAGAGGTACGGGTACCGGGACGGGAGCCCGACGAGGAAGTAGAGCTCGGCTCTCGAGACGAGCACGTAGATGCTGTCGTCGGGGCCGGCGTGATCGCGCAGCTGCGCCGCCAGCCGCTGGTCCTCCTGGAACGGTCGACGGTGGGCGATCAATCGGTCGCGTCGCTCCGCCGGCATCGCGGCGAGCGTCACGAGCGAGACGGCAACCGGCAGGACGGCCATCCCGATCAGGATCGATCGAGATCGACGAGCCGGGACGCTCGTCACGGCCATGGTGGCCAACAGGGCGAGCGGCGGGATGAGCTGCACGTAGTAGTGCCGCCAGTACAGCGCGCCCGAGTGGAACCCGAGGAGAGCAGCGCCGAGCCAGCACGCCGGAACGACGAGCGGCCGCCACTGGCGCCCCGCCAACACCAGCGCCGCGAGCGCGACGAGAACGACGGGACCGAGATCGAACCAGGCGTCGTCGGCGGTGGCGAGGAAGCGTCCTGGTCGATCCAGGAGATTTCCGAGCGCCAGCGCGCTCGACGAGTCGAAGCGGTATCCGACCACCGCGTACCAGTAGTCACGCCAACCCGTCGTCCACCCGTGCAGCATCGATGCCGCCAACGGGACCGATGCGGACGCGAGCAGCACCGCGAGCGCACGGCGTCGCGCCCGCCAGCCCGTCGATGCGATGAGGATCACGACGATCGCGACGAGGAGTCCGTCGAAGCCGGACTGCTTCATCAGGACGGCGGCGCCGCCCGCCAGACCGGCTGCGACCAACCAGCGCTTTCGGCCCGTCGATCGCCAGCACAGCGAGGCCGCGATCGCGCCCGTCGCCGGGAGCGCCGCCGCGAGCTCGCCGTTGAAGGTAAACCCGTTCACACGGGGGCCGACGCCGACGACGGCATAGATCGCGGCCGCGGTGATGCCAGTCGCGGCGTTCCGCAGCTGCCAGCCGATGGCCCCGAGAAGCGCGGTGATCCCGGCGCCGCACAGCACCGCGCCCAGCCGAATCGCCCACGCCTCGTCGTCGATCGTCAGCAGCAGCCAGAACGCGACCAGGAGTCCCTGGGGGCGATCGGCCCACGCCACGTCGTAGAGCGGCTCGCCTCGAGACCACTGCTGGGCGACGTAGGCGTACCCGCCCTCGTCGGGTGTCAGTCCGGCAAACGCGAACGGCAGCCGGAGGCCAGCGGCCACGACCGCACACACCCCGATCGCCCAGATGGGGCGCAGGCATCCACGACGCCGCACCCCGTGTTCGGGCCGAGCGAGCTGGCCGCGCCCGCGAAGCTGATCGGTAGCAAACTTCTTCGTATGTGAACGATTCTGCTACCGATTGGGCGCGCCCCAACCGCCGCCGCCGGGCGTGAGCATGCGCACCACGTCGCCAGGCTCGAGCTGCACAGTGCACTTGTCGGGCAGGTGCTCGGCCCGGGACTCGTCGCCTTGGGGCAGGAGCCAGTTCTCCCCTGTCGCGCCCGGTTCGCCGCCGCGCACGCCCCACGGACGCGACGCACGTCGCTCGGTGATCATCGACACCGTCGCGGGCTCGAGCATCTCGAGCTCCCGCTCGATGCCGTCGCCGCCCGGGTACCGGCCCTCGCCGCTGCTGCCCCGCCGCACCGTGTAGCGACGCACCCGCACCGGCAGCAGCCGCTCGAGCGCCTCGACCGGCGTGTCACGGGTGTTGGTCATCGCGGTGTGCACCCCGCTCATCCCCGGCTTCCCCGGCCGGCCGCCCTGCCCGCCGCCCACGGTCTCGTAGTAGACCCAGCCCGCGCCCCCCAGGAGGAGGTTGTTCATCGTTCCTTGGCCGGCGGCACCGATCCGATCAGGTGCCGCTTGCGCGAGTGCGCCCAGGCACACGTCGGCGACCCGCTGACTGACCTCCACGTTGCCCGCGCCCACTGCCACAGGCGGGATCGCGGCGACGACTGAGCCCGCCGGGGCGACGACGCGCACCGGGCGCATCGCGCCACCGTTCGCGGGGATGCTGGGATCCGTCGCCGAGCGCACCGCGAACGGT
>JAPSGP010000170.1 GCA_031177445.1 Acidimicrobiia bacterium | reverse complement strand
CAACTGGTCGACAAGGCCGGCGGCGGCGAGGTGACGCTGGTCTCGATGGCGCCGAACGACGAGGTGTCGGGCCTGCGCACGGCCCTGGCCATGGGCGCCGCCAAGGCGATCCTCGTCTCTGACGCCGCTTTGAGCGGGTCCGACTCCCTGTCGACGGCAAAGGTGATCGCCAAGGCGATCGAGCGCGCCGGCGACGTCGACCTCGTGCTGGCGGCAACGGAGTCGACCGACGGCTACACGGGCACGCTCCCGGCTCAGGTGGGGGAGCTGCTCGGCTGGCCGTCGCTGACGTTCGCCAAGCACGTCGAGGTCGGCGACGGCAAGGTCACGATCCAGCGCCAGACGGAGGCGGGCTACGACATCGTCGAGGCTTCGCTTCCGGCGGTCGTGAGCGTGACCGCGGGCGTCGTCGAGCCCCGGTACCCGTCGTTCAAGGGGATCATGGCGGCCAAGAACAAGCCGGTCGATCAGGTCAAGGTCGGCGACCTCGGGCTCGCCGACGACCAGGTCGGGTGGTCGGGCGCCCGGCAGCAGATCATCGCGATCGAGGCCGCGCCCGAGCGCCAGGCGGGCGAGAAGATCGAGGACGACGGCACCGCGCACGAACGCATCGTCAGCTTCCTCGAACAACTGAAGGTGGTGTGACGATGAGTCTCCCCAAGGTGTGGGTGTACGCCGAAGCCGAGGAGGGCAAGGTGAGCACCCCGACGCTCGAGCTGCTGACCAAGGCGCGCGAGATCGGCGACACCGTGGAAGCCGTGTACGTCGGCGGTGACGCCGACGCCATCGCGTCCCAGCTCGGTGAGTATGGGGCTGGCAAGGTGCACGCCGCCGACGCCGGGGAGTCGCTGCGGGGCCCCGTGGGCGCGGCGCTCCTCGCCAAGCTCATCGAAGCCGACCAGCCCGACCTCGTGCTCTTCGCCCAGTCCTACGACGGGCGCGACGCCATCGCCCGTCTCTCGGCGAAGCTCGATCGCCCCGTCCTCACCAACGGGAACGGTGTCGAGGTCGATGGCGACACCGTGAAGGTCTCGACCGCGGTCTTCGGCGGCAACACGATCGTCACCGCCGCCTTCGAAGGCCCGAAGCCGCACTTGGCGGCGATACGCCCCAAGACGTTCGCCGCAGAGCCATCCGGCGGGGGCGCGGCCGAGGTCGCGGTGGTCGACGGCGTCGACGCCGGTCGGGCGGCGGAGGCGCGCGTGCTCGAGCACCACGTCGAGGAGCAGGAAGGGCCGAAGCTCGAGGAGGCCGAGGTGGTGGTGTCGGGCGGGCGCGGGCTCGGCAGCGCCGAGAACTACGAGCCCCTGGTCGACGACCTGGCCAAGTTGCTGAAGGGCGCATCGGGCGCGTCGCGGGCGATCGTCGACGCCGGTTGGGTGCCGTACGCGAAGCAGGTCGGCCAGACCGGCAAGACGGTGAAGCCGAAGGTCTACATCGCGATCGGCATCTCGGGCGCGACCCAGCACATGGTCGGCATGAAGAGCTCCGACAACATCATCGCCATCAACAAGGACCCCGAGGCGCCGATCTTCAGCGTCGCCGATCTCGGTGTGGTCGGCGACGCGACGAAGGTCGTCCCGAAGCTGATCGAGGCGCTCAAGGCCAAGGGCTGAGCGTTCGGGCGGAGGTGGCGGGGCCGGCTCCTCCTCCAGTTCGGTCCTAGGGCTCGGCGCCGGTTCGGGTGACGCTGATCACCTCGACGGGGAGGCCGCCGGTTGCGTTGCGGACCTCCATCACGATCGCGCCGCCGCCGCCGGTCCAGGTGCAGAACACCGAGCCCGCTGGCCCCTGGCAGTTCGGTCCCTGATAGGGCGGCGCGTAGCTCTCGGCGAAGAGCTGCTGCACCGCCGTGGCCGACGCGCATGATGGCGCGGCCGACTGGTTCCCTGCGGCCCAGGCGTCGAAGAGCTGCTGCGCACACGCCTCCGGTGTGATGCCGGGCGCCGACGTCGGTGGAGTCGTCGACGTCGTCGTGGCGGGGAGGGTGGTCGTCGTGGCCGGCACGGTGGTGGAGGTCGTCGACGTCGTCGATGTGGTCGTCGTGGTCGTCGAACCCTCGGACTGCTTCGAGTCGTCGTCCGAGCAGGCGGCGAGGGCCAACCCGACCAATCCCACAGACACCACCAGCGCGAGCCCGGCGCGAGAACGCATGAGGGGCGAAAGCTACCGGTCGGGCACCCACGAGCCGTGGAACCCGAACGGCACCCGCTGCGGCAGCCGGACCCGTGCGACCTCGGCGCCGGCGAAGTCGGTGCCGTCGAGGATAACCAGGTCGCTGCCGTCGCGCGCCTCGTCGTAGACCACGACGAGCGCCCAGCCCTCGTCCTCGCCGGACTCGTCGTCCGCGGGAACGAACACGGCTTCGCCCGCGTGCGTGCCCGGGCCGAAGTCGTGGATCTGTGACGTCCCCGCGACCAAGTCGTGCTTGACGAGGCCACGGAAATCCACCGATCCGTGATCGAACACCGGCGTGAGCGGTGCGTACCCGTAGCGATGACGGCGCCCGACGACCCGAGGGTCGACTCGGGGGAGCTCCTGCGGATGTTCGTCGAGGCGTTCTTCGATGACCTTGCCGGAAGCCAGGTCGATGGTCCAGCGGTCGAGCGTCGGCGGGAGCTCGGCCGGACCGTACAGATCCCGGTCGAACATCTTCGGGTGACGCACCACATCGACGACCACGCGGCCGTCCTCGTCGTCGTAGGCGTTGAGGGGGTGGAACACGTAGCAGAGCTCGACCTCGTACCACCGGACGTCGGCGTTGCCGCCATCGCGGGGCATGACGCCGACGCGCGCGCCGTACTCGGGGTTCCAGGCCGCAGGGAACGGCCGCTGGCCGAGCAGGTTCAGGTCGAAGACTACGGGCAGGTCGAAGAAGACGACGTGGCGCTCGGTGATGGCGAAGTCGTGCACCATCGACGCACCGGCGATGTCGATGTCCTCGCTGCGCACGAGCTCGCCGCCCGCGTCGACGACGTGATACCGGAGCCATGGCGGCCCCATGATGTCGTAGCCGAAGAACAGCATCTCGCCGGTCACCGGATCGATCTTCGGGTGCGCGGTCATCGGGGACCGGAGCCGGCCGCCGAAGTCGTACCGACCGATGGTCGAAAGATCGGGCCGGACCTCGGTCGGGAGGCACACCTCTACCAACGCCAGGATCTTGCCCGCATGCGCGACGACGTGCGTGTTGGCCCTGCTCGAGCCGCCGACGAACACGTCGTCGGGCTGGCCGGCAATCGGCGACTCGCCCAGGAGCTCGCACGCCCCGTCGGTCCGGACCCAGCGGTTGCGGTACGACACGGCCTTGCCCTCTCGCAGCTCGACGCCGTGGAGCATGCCGTCGCCGGTGAACCAGTGGTACGTCGCGGGATCGGGCGCGATCGGGTTGGGGCCATTGCGCAGGAGGCGGCCGTTCAGCTCCGTCGGGATCGACCCCTCCACCGGCAAGTCGTGCACCGCGAGCTCGTCCTTCACCGGTGCGAAGTTCCCTGCGAGGTAGCGGTTCTCGATGATGGTCATGTGCTTCCCCCTGTGTCGGTGGTGGACGTTTCGCTGAGGCCGCGGATCTGGACGTCGCAGATGTGGTCGAGCAGCGCGTCGCGGTCGGGCCATGGGAAGTTGTCAGGCATCGAGATCAGCAACGACGTGATCCCGTGCACCGCGGTCCAGAAGCCCGTCGCCGCAACCACGGGATCGACGCGACGCAAGAGGCCGGCATCCATGGCGCGCCGGACCGCCTCGACGAGGTGACCGAACGACCGCGCACCAGCTCCCGCGAACGCGTGGCTCGGATCGCGTCCGGGGTATCCCGTCATGAACAGCACCCGGTACGCCTCGGGATGTTCGAGCCCGAACTGCACGTACGCCCGACCGCGGCGGCGCAGGCTCTCGATCGGATCGTCGACTGAGTCACCCGCCGCCTCGATCGTCGCGTCGAACTCCTCGAAGCGGCGCTCGCACGCCTCGAAGATGAGCGCTTCCTTGTCGGGGAAGTGGAGGTAGATCGACGGGGGAGTCACGCCTACGGCTTCGGCGATCGCGCGGATGGCCACCGCGTCCGGGTTCCGGGCCTCCACGACCAGCCGTTCGGCGGCATCGAGGATCTCCTCCCGAAGCTTCTCGCCCTCACCGCGACGCGCCCGTTGACGCGTACCGGGCCGGGCGGTGGTACGGGCTCGGCTCATCGGGACCCGACCGGCTCGGGCTCACGCGTCTCCGGTTCGGTGACGAGCGTTTCGTCGGTCTCGGAGATCCCGAACCTCTCGTGGAACCGCCGGAGCGGTCCGGGCGCCCACCAGTTCGCCTCGCCGGCGAGCCGCATGAAGGCCGGCACGAGCGTGGCCCGGATCACGAAGGCGTCCATGAGCACGGCCAGCGCCAGTCCCACACCGAAGAGCTTGACGAAGGTCACACCCGACGTCGCGAAGGCGAGGAAAACCACGCTGATGATCAGGGCCGCGGCCGTGACGATCCTCCCTGTGCGCTCCAGGCCGACGGCGACCGAGCTGGTGTTGTCGCCGGTGCGGTCGTGCTCCTCCTTGATGCGCGAGAGCAGGAAGACCTCGTAGTCCATCGACAGCCCGAACGCGACGCAGAACATGAGGATCGGCATCGTGGCCGCGATCGTCCCGGTCGGCGTGAAGTCGAGGACGCCTGACAGGTGCCCGTCCTGGAAGACCCACACGATGGCTCCGAACGTCGCGGTGAGGCTCAGCATGTTGATGATGAGCGCCTTGATCGGGACCAGGATCCCTCCGAACATCAGGAACAGCAACACGAACGTCGCCAGTGCGATGAGCGCCGCCGCCAGCGGTAGGCGGCCGAACAGCGAGTCCTTCGAGTCGATCAGCTCGGCCGGATCGCCGGTGACCTGCACAGGGAACGGCGCCTGGAGATCGCGTACCTCGCGCGCGAGATGCTCGCCCGCCGGGGACAGCGGCTCGACTGCGGGGACGACGGAAAACCACGTGCCGCGTTCCGCCTCGAAGCGCTGGGAGATCGGGCCCGGCTCCGCCACCCGGCTGCCACGGGCGTAACTCCCGGTGGCCGCGTCCACACGGGCCACGCCGTCGAGGTCGGAGAGCTCGGTCGCATAGGCGTCGATCTCGTTCTGGCGACGGCTCGGATCGTCGATGCCGGCTGCGACCACCTGCAGCGCGCCGGTTTCGTTGGAGTTGAAGTTCCGGCGGATCTCGGTCTGGACCTGGCGGCTCGACAGGTCTGCGGGAAGGACGCGGTCGTCGGGCAGGCCGAAGCGGATGTGGAAGAACGGCAGCCCCAACAGCACGAGGAGCATGATGACCACGGTGGCGACCGGCACGGGGCGCCGCATGACGATGGTCGCGACCCGGTGCCAGACACCCTGGCCTTCCGGCTTGGGCTTGTGCCGCCAGAGTCGCAGCGCGTTGACGCGCGTGCCGAGGACGGCGAGGAGCGCGGGCAGGAAGACCACTGCCCCCGCGGCTGCCAGCATCGACACCGCGATGCCGGCGTAGGCGAACGAGCGGAGGAACGCGAGCGGGAACACGAGCAACGCGGCCAGCGAGATCGCCACCGTGACCGCGCTGAACGCGACCGTCCGTCCCGCGGTCATGACCGTGCGCACGACCGCGTCGTGGGGCTGCAAACCGCGATCGAGCTCTTCACGAAAGCGTGAGACGACGAACAGGCTGTAGTCGATCGCGAGCCCGAGTCCCATCGCGGTGGTGAGGTTGAGCGCGTAGATCGACACGTCGGTGAGGGATGCGATCCCGAGGAGCACGAGGAACGTGCCGACGATCGCGAGTCCGCCGACCGCCAGGGGCAGACCGGCGGCGACGAGGCTTCCGAAGACGACCACGAGGAGGACCAGCGTGATCGGGAAGGCGATGAGCTCGGCGCGCACCAGGTCACTCTCGATCTGCTCACCGACCTGCCGGAACACCTCGGCTTCACCACCGACGCCGACCGTCACGAGGTCCGTTTCCCGCGTGTAGTCCGGCGAGATCGCCTCGATGCGGTCGGAGACCTGCTCGTCGTCGCCCTTGATCACACCCAGCACGAGGGCCTGTCCGCTGTCGTTGCCCTTCAGTGGGGGCGCGTTGCCGAGGCTCCAGTACGACGCGACCTCACGCAGGCGGGGATCGGCGGCGAGCTCGTCGGTGAGGGCGCGGCCGGCAGCGGCGACGGCCGGATCGTCGACCGACCCGTTGCGAGCGCTGACGAGCAGGACCAGGTTGGGCGAGTTCTGTCCGAACTGGTCCTCGAGCACGTCGGCGGCCTCGACCGACTCGGAGTCGGGGTCGTCGAAGCCACCGCTGACGAGCTTCGACGAAACCCCGCCGCCGAGGACGGCGGCGGCGACGAAGAACACGGCGGTGCCGGCGAGGACGAGCTTGCGGCGCCGCACGGCGAAACGGGCGAGGCGAGCAAGCATCCGGACCTCCCTGAACAGGGTTAGGTTATCGCTGTTCTTCTTCGCCCCAACTCTCGTCCTCCGTGCCTTCGACTTCGAGTGACTCCCGGGCGCGGCCCCGCTGTGACCGAGGTCATCTAGCAATCGAGGGCACGGA
>JAPSGP010000457.1 GCA_031177445.1 Acidimicrobiia bacterium | reverse complement strand
CCGACTACCCGGTGGTCTCCGCGCTCGACGTCCGCGCGTTCGCGCTGTGGGCGGGGCTGTCAGGTGTGGTGCCGCGCGTCGCCGTCGTCAAGGGCCGCTGCTTCGCGGGCAATGCCGTCATCGCCGGCTGCTCCGACCTCATCGTCGCCACCGAGGACGCCTCGATCGGCATGGGCGGGCCGGCGATGATCGCCGGCGGCGGGCTCGGGCAGGTCGAGGCGGATGCGATCGGGCCGATCGCGGTGCAGGCCCCGAACGGGGTCGTCGACGTCGTCGCCGCCGACGAGGTGGAGGCGGTGGCGATCACCAAGCAACTGATCGGGTACTTCCAGGGGAGCACTGCACCCGGCGTGGCGCCTGATCAGACAAGGATGCGCGAGCTCGTCCCCGAGCGCGAGCGGCGCGCCTACGACGTCGCTCCGGTCATCGAGACGCTGGCCGACGAGGGATCCGTGATCTTCGTGCGTGAGCGCTTCGCTCCCGAGATGGTCACCGCGCTGGCCCGCGTCGAGGGCCGGCCGGTTGGGATCATTGCCAACAACACGCTCGTGATGGCGGGAGCGGTCACGGCCTCGGCATCCGACAAGGCGGCGCGCTTCCTGCAGCTCTGCGACGCCTTCGGCCTGCCGGTGGTCTCGCTCGTCGACACGCCGGGCTTCATGGTCGGACCGGACGCCGAGGCCGACGCGCTCGTGCGGCGCGCCTCGCGGCTGCTCGTCGCCGGGGCCGCACTGCGCGTCCCGATCGTCGCCGTGGTCCTGCGCCGCGGCTACGGGCTCGGCGCCCAGGCGATGGTCGGGGGCAGCCTGCACGAGCCGCTGCTCACGGTCGCCTGGCCGAGTGCCCACCTCGGGCCAATGGGCCTCGAAGGCGCCGTGCGCCTGGCGCTGCGCCGGGAGCTCGAGGCGATGGCGGACGACGAGGCGCGCGAGCAGCGCGTGCGCGAAGCCACTGCGGCGATGCAGGAGCGGGTCAAGGCGCTGAACGCCGCTCAGATCTTCGAGATCGACGACGTCATCGACCCGGCCGAGACCCGCTCGCTCATCGCCTCGACGCTCGCCGTCGCCGCGCCGACGCGCCAACCCCGGGCCCACCACCGCTTCGTCGACACCTGGTAGGAGACCGCGCTGCGCCACCGCTTCGCCGACGCGTTCGACCGACGAGGAGGGAAGTGCCGGCGGCGAGCTCGTGTTGAGTCAGCAGGCGCGCGCCGACACCAACATCGGCGTACCGCCCGAGGGTCGGTTGACGACCATCCCGACCGGACGTGGCTTCTGCAGGGTGACGGCTTGCACATCGAGGCGCTGTGCGAGACGAGCGATGATCAACGTGGGCTCCATCTGCGCGAGCGCGAAACCGATGCAGTTGCGGGCGCCTCGACCGAACGGGACCCAGGCGATGTCGGCGAGCGCGCGGCGTTCGTCGGGCGGATCGATGAAGCGGTCGGGGTCGAAGTCGAGCGGATTGGCCCACGCTGCCGGATCACGGCCGGCGAGGTGCGCCGACCACAGGATGAGGGTTCCCTTGGGAATGCGGTATCCACCGATGGTGAGGTCGACTGCGGCCTCTCGCGGGCTGATCACGCCTGCCGGGTGGAGGCGCGTCGTCTCCCGCATCGTGCGATTGGCGAGATCGAGGCGGGCGAGCGTCGATTCGTCGAAGTCCGAGGTCGACCTGATGGGGCCGTACACCTCGTCGGCCTCCGACCTCAGGCGTTGCCACAACCCCGGTGAGAGCGCGGCGCACCACAGCATCCAGGCGAGGGTCGCCGACGTGGTGTCGTAGCCGGCTCCGAGCAGCGTGACGACCTGATCACGGATCTCGGCGTCGGAGAGACCGCCGTCGGCGGCGAGCGCTTCGAGCACGTCGAGCGCGTCGCCGGTAGGGCTGGCGCGGCGGTTCGCGATCTCGCCGTCGATGATCGCGTCGAGCGCCTTTCGATCGGCACGCACGCGCGCCCGCCTCGTGCCTGGGAACGGATGTGGAAGCTGCCGGATGGCCGGCGATTCCAGGTAGTCCTGGGGTCGCTGGAACAACGATCCGATCTCGGGAGCGCGTGCCGCCATGCGCTCGCCGAAGAGTGCTCGGACGACGATGTCGAGGACGAGCGATCTGCCGAAAGAGGAGAGCTCGACCCTCGCCGGTCCGTCGAGGGCCGACACGAGAACGTCGACGGCGGCGTCGGTCCGCTCGACGATCGTCGGGATCCAGCCGTTCAGTCGTCGCCGGCTGAACGCTGCCTGCACCGACGACCGCCGCCGCTTGTGGTCGGGGCCGTCGGACACGATCATCGAGCCTTCGCCGACGACGAATCCCAGAACGTTGAACTTGTGGCCCCAACGGAACGAGCCCGTCGGCGTGCCGAACAGCTCGCGGAGGGCGGCCGGATCGCCGACGACGGCGACACGCATCGGCCCGCCGCCGAAGCCGACCATCGGGCCGTACTGGCTCCGCAGCTCGTCGAGCACGGCTGAGGATCCCTGAGGATCCGTCGCAAGTAGCCGAGTTGGCGAGCGCGAGGTGGCCGAGGGAGCGGCTGGGCGTCCGCAGGACCCTCGCTCACAGCTACGCATCATGACGAGCCCGGTGGTTCGTCACCAATCGGGCCCGTCCGCCAAAGGGGAGCCGGGCCCTCCGCGACCGTGGCGCGCTGCCTGTGCCTCGGCGAGCCACGC
>JAPSGP010000169.1 GCA_031177445.1 Acidimicrobiia bacterium | reverse complement strand
CTCGACGTCGACCAGCCCGGGCCACGGCTTCACCGCCCGGGCGAGCAGCTGGTAGTCCTTCCGCAGCGGGTGCCCCTCGAACTCCGACGGGAGGTACAGGTGGCGCAGGCTGGGATGCCCGTCGAACGCGAACCCGAACATCTCCCAGCACTCCCGCTCGTGCCAGTCGGCACCGGCGTATACCGGGACCCACGACTCCACACGGGGATCGGCGGTGTCGACGTCGGTCTTCAGGGTGACGCCCCAATTGCGCCGGGTGGACTCGACGTGGGCGAACACCTGGAAGCGACCCTCCGAGCCCGCCACGCCGTAGGTCATCTCGGTGGGCTGCACCGGCGCCGAGGTGTCGCCGCCGGCTTCGTCGCCCTCTCGCGGCGCCGGCTGCCAGTCGAGGCCGGCGATGAACGACAGGAAGTCGCACTCGAGGTCCTTGCGGCTGGCCTCGGCTGCCCGGCGCCACGCGTCGGGTCGCACCCGCACCACCAGGGTGCCGAACGAGTCGGCGTGCTCGACCACCGCGTCGCCGAGCTCGCGCTCGAGCCGGGCGAGCAGCTCCTGCTCCGTCTCGTCGAGGGGCGCGGGCGCCGTCGCCTCCGCCGTCGCGGTGTCGTCGGCCGCATCGCTTTCCTCTGCGGGCACCTGCTCGTCAGCCAACGACGATCGGCTCCCCTTGCCAGCGGGCACGCAGGTCGTCGTTGTCGAGGCCCTCACGCTGGATCCGCTCCTGCAGGAGCACGATCCCCTGCAGCAGGGCCTCGGGTCGGGGCGGACAGCCGGGCACGTACACGTCGACCGGGATGATCTGGTCGACGCCCTTGGTGACCGAGTACGAGTCCCAGTAGGGACCGCCGCAGTTGGCGCACGAGCCCATCGAGATGACGTACTTCGGGTCGGGCATCTGCTCGTACAGCCGCTTGATGGACGGCGCCATCTTGTCGGTCACCGTGCCCGAGATCACGACGAGATCGGCTTGCCGGGGGCTGGCCGGGAACGGGATGACCCCGAGGCGCATCATGTCGTAGCGAGGGCTGGCGAGGGCTGCTCCCATCTCGATGGCACAGCAGGCCAGGCCCCACTGGAACATCCACAACGAGTACTTGCGGGAGTAGTTGAGGAGCCAGGTGAGGGGCTTGGGGACCTTCCCCTTCTCCACTAGGCCCATCGCAGCACCCCCTTCCGCCAGGCGTAGACGAGGGCGAGGGCCAGCACGACGATGAAGATGATCATCTCTACCAACGCGAAGGTACCCAAGGTCTCGAGCCGGATCGCCCACGGGAAGATGAACACCGCTTCGACGTCGAACATCACGAAGAGCAGGGCGTAGACGTAGTAGCGGATGTTCGACTGCCCGAAGCCGATGATCGGATCGGAGCCGGCTTCGTAGGAGATGTACTTCTCGGGTTGCGGGCGCACCGGGCGCAGCAGGCGTCCGAGGCTCAACATGGCGCCGAACATCAAGATGGCGGCGGCGCCGAGCACGGCAACCGCGAGATATTGCTGGTAGTACCTCGTCACGCGCAGGGCCTCCCGCCCGAGAGCGCTGGGGTCTGCGGACATTACACCGGTGATTTTCCCGCCAGACAAACCGATCGACGGCTCGAAATGGTGCCGCGGCGAGCGCCAGCGAGCCGATACGGGGAGGCGGCGACGGCCCTGCCGACCTCCGCCGCAGGGGCCACGGACGGGGGAATCGGCGACGCCGGGGCGCAGTTCTTCCCTGTGAAAATGCCGGGTTGCGGCCCCCATCGCGACCAAGATGAGGCCCCGAGACCATGCTGAACCACTCCGACCAGCGCCCCCACGACGGCCACCCGCGGGTGGCCTTCGTGTTGTCGGGCGGCGGGAACCAGGCGGTGAGCCAGGTCGGCATGCTGCGCGCGCTCCTGGAACGCGACATCGTTCCCGACGTCGTGGTCGGCACGTCGGCAGGCGCGCTCAACGGGTCCGTTGTGGCGACCAAGCCGGCGCTCGCCAGAGTCGAGCACCTCGCCGACGTCTGGCTGTCCATTCGCACGGGCCAGGTGTTCCCCGGCAACCGCTTTGCCCGAGCCTGGAACGTCCTGAAGCGAGACGACCACCTGTTCGAGAACGACGGACTGCGCGAGATCATCGCCGCCGCCGACCCCGCCGACACGTTCGACCAGATGGCGGTGCCGTTCCGGGTGGTCGCCACCGACCTGCATTCGGGCGAAGAGGTCGTCCTCGCCGCCGGGCCGGTAGAGCCGGCGTTGCTGGGGAGCACCGCGATCCCCGGGCTCTTCCCGCCGATCGAGCACGACGGGATGGTCCTCATCGACGGCGCCGTGACCGACAACGTGCCGCTCTGGCACGCCTTCGCCAGCCCCGTCGAGCAGGTCTACGTCTGCAACGTGTCGGGCGGGCCGGCGGAGCGGCGGATGAAGTCGCCCCTCGACATCGCGGTGCGAGCGTTCGCCATCGCCCGCAACCAGCGCTTCGACCTCGAGCTGCGGCACGCGCCACCCGACGTCGAAGTTGTCGTGCTCCCCCAGCCTCCCGACGACCGCGAGCTGTTCGACTTCTCGGACGCCCACATGCTCATCGAGGAGGCCCATCACCTCGCCGCGCGCGCGCTCGACGAGCACGCGCAGGTGGTCGAGGCGCGGCGGGCGCAGGAGAAGGCGCGCCGCCGCTGGTTCCGCAAACCGCGGGTGGCGTGAGGGATGGTCATCGACGAATGACTGTCACACCCTCGGCGTAGGATCGTGTCAGGTCGCTTCCCCCGTCCGAGCCCGATCCTCCGGGGAAGTGTGCGGTGACCCTCGCCGAGCTGCGCAACGCCATGCAGCGCTACGCCACGCGCTTCGATGCCGCGGTGATCACCGCCCGCGAGGCGGCGCGGGTGATCGAGGACGCGGCGGCGATCGAGAAGATGGCGGCCACGGTGAAGGCCCTGGCGGCGGCGCGGGTCGCCGAGACCAAGTTGTGGAGGAGAGACGGCGATCTCACCGCAGCCCATCAGCTGGCACGGAAGACCGGCACATCGGTCAGCCAAGCCCAGGAGACCATCGCCACGGCCAAGCGCCTGGACGCACTGCCGGCGGTGACCGCGGCGGCGAAGCGCGGCGAGCTGTCGCCCCAGCAGACCGTCGCGATCGCCGATGCCGCCACCGCCGATCCCGGGGCCGAGACCAAGCTGGTCGACCACGCCCGGCGGTCCTCGCTCAGCGAGCTGCGCGAAGCCTGTGCCCGCACGAAGGCCAACGCCACCGACCTCGAGGCCCGCCGCCGGCGCATCCACGCCCATCGCCATGCCCGCAGCTACCGCGATCTCGACGGCGCCGGCAACGTGCACCTGCGCGACAACCCCGAGGTGACCGCCGAGCTCATGAGCTACGTCATCGCCGAGCGCGACGAGCGCTTCGCAGCGGCGCGGCGAGAGGGTGCGCGCGAGCCGCTGGAGGCCTACGCTGCCGACGCCCTGGTGGCGCTCGTGCGCCGCGGCGCCGGGTCGCCGGCACCGACACTGGCAGTGCGGTGAGCGAGCCGGTTCTCGCGCAGCCGGTGCCTCGGCGTCGAAGCCCGCCCGGGCAGCGAAGCTGCTGGCGCGCATCGACCTGCCAGCGCTGCTGCGGGGGTACCCGGTCGACGACGAGGTCAGCGAGCTCGTGGGCTACGGGCCGGTCGCGGTCTCGGCGCTGCGTGAGATGATCGACTGCGGCGATCCGTTCCTGGCCGCCGTGGTCACCAAGGGGACCGAGGTACTGGGGGTGGCGCATCTGGGGCGGCGGCCCAACGCCCACCAGCGCAGCGCGCTGGAGTGGCTCTATCCCACGTGCGCGGTCGAGGGCTGCAACGGCCTGACGTTCCTCGAGTTCGACCATCGCGTCGATTGGTCGAAGACCCACACCACGCTGGTCGAGCTCCTGGACCGGCTGTGCAGCCACCACCACCATCTCAAGACCACCGAGGGCTGGATGCTGGTCGAGGGCAGCGGGAAACGCGCCTTCGTACCACGCGCAGATCCTCGTCATCCGCGACATGCGGATCCGAGGCGACGAACGAAGGATCCCCCGGCGGCTGCGTGAGCGCGGCTCGAGGACAACGGTTCAACGCGCGAGTCGATCGCGGGACTCGGATCGGTTCAGACGCGGTCCGCGGCGATGATGGCCAGGTCGTCCTCAGCGAAGACGACGACGGGTTGCATTCCGACGCGCTCGAGCGACGCGACCTGCTCGTCGACGGTGCTGGGGAGGTCCACGCCTTCCTCGAGCGGAACCGGCCTCGGAACTGGGTGCGTGGGCACCACGACGTCACAGAACGCGAACCTCCCGCTCGGGGCAAGCACCGATGACACACGTTCGAACAGGTCGGCCTTCCGTGGACCCTCGAGAT
Source organism: Acidimicrobiia bacterium (assembly GCA_031177445.1). Classification (GTDB taxonomy): domain Bacteria; phylum Actinomycetota; class Acidimicrobiia; order IMCC26256; family JACDBD01; genus JAPSGP01. The sequence continues at coordinate 2,211 of JAPSGP010000169.1, read as the reverse complement.
GGTGGATTGCGAACGCGGACACGACGACGTCGAACGGCCCAGCTGGTAGCGGATCCTCGAGGCGACCCACGACGAACGTCGCGTTCGGCAGCAGCACGCGGGCGTGCCTCAGCATCGCGTCGCTCGAATCGACGCCGACGAGCTTCGCGCCGGGATGCTTCGCGAGGACGTGCTGGGCGGTGACACCGGTTCCGGACCCGAGGTCGAGGATCGTGCGCGCGGCGACCGTCTCGGTCGCTTCCGCGAGCTCGAGCTGCAACGCGTCGTAGCTCGGAATCTCTGCCCGCACCATCGCGAGGTAGCTGTCGGGATCGAAGTGCCACTGTGCCACTTGTGCCCGACTTGGGTCACAGACCGATGGTGGCGAGTGTGGCGTCCTTGGCGAGGTGCAGGAACCAGCCCGGGGCGATGCCGATCGCGAGGGTGAAGCCGGCGGTGATGACGAGCGCGGCACCCACCGCAGGGTCGACCCGGGCGCGCAGCCGTCGTGGCGCGTCCGCCTCGCCTTCGGTCTCGAACATCGTCACGACGATGCGCAGGTACACGAACGCGGCGACGACCGCTGCCAGCACACCCACGATGACCAGGTAGTACTCATGGGCGTCGGTAGCCGCCGAGAACACCTCGAGCTTGGCGACGAAGCCACCGGTCAACGGCACGCCCGCCTGGGCCAGCAGGAAGAAGGCGAGAAAGCCGGCGATCAGCGGCCGCTCGGTGGCCAACGATCGGTATTCGGCGATCGAGTGCCGGGCGTCGTGAGACGACCGAGCAACGATCATCACCACCGTGAAGGCGCCGATCGTCATGAACGCGTACACGAGGAGATACAGCAGTGCCGCCTGCAGTCCCCGCTCGGCGGCATTCCCGGTGGTCGCGGCGGCGGCCGCCACCCCGATCAGCACGTACCCGGCGTGCGAGATCGACGAGTACGCGAGCATGCGCTTCACGTCGGACTGCACGATCGCGAGCACGCTGCCGCCGACCATCGTGACCATCGCCAGCCCCGCGACCGCTGGCCGCCAGGTCTCGCCGAACAGCGGCAACCCGACCAGGAAGACGCGGAGGAGCGCCGCGAACCCCGCGACCTTGGTAGCCGATGACATGAACGCGGTGACGGGCGTCGGCGCGCCCTGGTAGACGTCAGGCGTCCACATGTGGAAGGGCACGGCCGCCACCTTGAAGCCGATGCCGACGAGCAGCAGCGCCATGCCGACCAGCAGCCCGCCCTCGTCGAGCAGCGTGTTCCGGGAGAGAAAGTCGGCGATCCCGGTCAACGACGTGGTGCCCGTAGCCCCGTAGACGAGCGCGATCCCGTACAGGAAGACCGCCGACGAGAACGCGCCGAGCACGAAGTACTTGATCCCGGCCTCCTGGGAGGCCAGCCGGCGCCGGTCGAATGCCGCCAGCACGTACAGCGGGATCGACAGGATCTCGAGCGCCAGGAACACGACCACGAGGTCGTTGGCGCTGGTCATCGCGACCATGCCGGTGGCCGAGAGCAGCACCAGGGCGAGGTACTCGGGGCCGTCGAGGCCCTCGCGCCGCAGGTACCCGTTCGAGATCAGCAGCGCGAGCAGCGTCGCGACCACGACGACGCCGCTGAGGAACACACCGAAGAGGTCGAGCCGCAGCATGCCTGCGAGGGTGGAACTGGGGCCCTCGTCGTTGATCTCGTACCACTGGACGATCAGCAGCACTCCGGCGGCAGCCGTGGCCGCCAGCGCCAGCGCGAGGGCGGCGGGGTACACGTGACGGCCGCGGCGCACCACCGAGCGCAACAGCACGATCGCGACCGCGCCCCCCGTGAGCGCGATCAGCGGCGCGACCGCCAGCCAGTCGATCGAGGGCGTGACGAGGTCGGGACCGTTGGCCGGCGTCACCGGCCCTCCTCCGTGGCCGGCGGCCCTCCGTTCACCGGCTGCTCCGCCTCTTCGCCCGACTGTTGGGGCTCGCGGTAGTCGGTGCGGTCCTCGAAGTGGGCGATCAGCGCCTTCATCGTCGGCTCCACCCGATCGAGCACCGGCTTGGGGTACAGGCCGATGCCGACGCTCAGCAGGAGCAGCGGCGCGATGACGCAGATCTCCCGCAGGTTCAGGTCCTTCAGCCCCTCGGTCACGCCCTTGGGCACTCCGGTGAAGGACTGCTGGAAGGCATAGAGCATGTAGACGGCCGCGAGGATGACGCCGATCGCCGCGACCACCGCGTACCAAC
>JAPSGP010000456.1 GCA_031177445.1 Acidimicrobiia bacterium | reverse complement strand
GTGACGTCGACCACGATCTTGACGTCAGTCGGCTTTGCTGTGAACGCATCACCCCACGACGAAAGCGGAACGCGCCGGGTGATCAGGCCGTCGAGCCATGTCGGGTCCGCGCTCGTCAGCGACCGTGCAGCGGACTCGTAGTGCCGTCGGTTCGCGTTGACAGAGCCGAACACGACATCATTCTCGAGCACGATCGATCGAATCAGAGCACCGGCGTCCAGGTCGACGCGTCGGGAACCGGACGAGAGCCCCGTGAGGCACACGATGCCGGCGGGGGACGTGCACGCCATCGCTTCGAGTACGACCTCGCTCGCTCCGGTGCACTCCACGATGACGTCGGCCGCCGGGCAGGCATCGGCCATCCCGCCCCGGTGGTACTGCGCGCCGAGGGCGCGGACCAGGTCGGGCTTGCGGCCGTGCTCGACCAGGTCGAGGACGTGCACCTCGTAGCCGCGCTGCGTCGCGAGCAGCGCCGCGAGGAGCCCGACCGGCCCTGCGCCGGTCACGAGCACCCGCTTCGGTGACCATGCCGCGCGTGCGCCGATGTGATCGATGTGGTCCCAAGCCTTGGCGACGACGCTCGCCGGTTCCAGCAGCACGCCACGTTCGCCGAGCGCGGGCGGGATCGCCACGAGCTCGTCATCCTCGAGCAACAAGCGTTCGGCGAGGAAGCCGTCGCGCTCCTTGATGCCGTGCTCGGTGTAGCGGCCGTTCTGGCACATGTCCCACTCTCCGACGGCACAGGCCGGGCACGGCATCGGATCGGGACGCCGGACGATGCCGGCGACGAGATCGCCGGGTGCGTGCTTGGACCCGTCCGGGGCGTGCAGGACCCGACCGAGTAGCTCGTGACCGAGTACGAGCCGAGCGTGCCCCGGCCGTGGGGATCCGTAGCGACCTTCGACGATGTCGCGATCGGTCCCGCACACGCCCATCGAGACGCTTTGCACGAGCAGGCGGCGGCCGTCGGGTACGGGCTCCGGCACATCGTCGAGCCGGGCTGTCCCCGGTGAGCCTGGCTCCACGGTCAGGGCCCTCATGTCGGGCGCCCCGAACCGACCAGCGGCTCGTTCCCGGCGAGAATTCGCGCGGCGCTCACGAGAGGTACGTGCGACAAGGCCTGAGGAAAGTTGCCGAGCTGTCGCTCGGCGCGCGGGTCGTATTCCTCGGCGAGTAACCCGACATCGTTGCGGAGCTCGAGCAGCCGCTCGAAGGTCTCGACCGCTTCGTGCCGGCGCCCGCTCATCGCATAGTTGCTCGCGAGCCAGAACGTACACGCGAGGAAGGCCGCCTCTCCGGGGGGCAGCCCGTCGACGTCGGGATTCGGTGTGTAGCGATGGACGAATCCGTCGGCGCACAGCTCTCGTTCGATTGCCGCGACCGTCCCGCGCATTCGAGCGTCGCCCGCGGGCAGAAAGCCCACCAAAGGAATCTGCAGCAGGGCGGCGTCGAGCTCTCGGCTGCCGTAGAACTGCGTGAAAGTGTTGCGGTCAGGATCCCAGCCGCGTTCGAGCACGTCGCCGCGGATCGCTGAGCGCAGCGCCCGCCAGCGGTCGTCCGGTCCCTCGTAGCCGAACTGCTCGACGGTCAGGACGGCGCGGTCGGCGGCGACCCAGGCCAGCACCTTCGAGTGCGTGAAGTCACGGCGGGGCCCGCGGACTTCCCAGATTCCGTGGTCTGGGTCCTGCCAGTGCGACTCGAGAAACTCCATCAGGGCACGCTGGAGAGACCACCCGAAGGGCTCGAAGCCGATCCCGCCGCACCGGGCCTCGTGCAGCACGCTCATCACTTCGCCGAACACGTCGAGCTGCACCTGCTCCACGGCGGCGTTCCCGATCCGTACCGGCGCCGATCCCGCGTAGCCGGGCAGCCAGGGCAGCACCATCTCCGGGAGTCGCCGCTCGCCGGCACACCCGTACATGATCTGCATCTCAGCGGGCGCGCCCGCGACCGCGCGCAGCAACCAGTCACGCCATGCCGATGCCTCGGCCCGGTACCCGGCGTTTAGCAACGCGCGCAGGGTGAACGCGGCGTCACGGAGCCAGCAGTAGCGATAGTCCCAGTTTCTCGGGCCACCGAGCTGCTCGGGGAGCGACGTCGTGGCTGCCGCCACCACGCCACCGGTGGGCGCGAACGTCAGCGCCTTCAGCGTGAGCAGCGACCGGACTACGGCGTCGCGGTACGGACCTTCGTGATCGCAGCGGCTCGACCACTCGCCCCACCATTCGGTGGTGTCCTCGACCGCCGCGAACGGCTCGATCGTGGGTCCGGGAATCTCGTGCGAGGGGTGCCACTCGAGCACGAACGGCACGCCCTCGCCCTCGCCCACGTCGAACTCTGCGACGGTGCGTAGGTCTTCGCCCCGGAGTCTCACCGGTGTGTCGAGCACCACTGCGTCGGGCCCGGCGACGCCGTACAGCCGGCCACCCTCCTGCCGCACCCACGGCACCGATCGGCCGTAGTCGAAGCGGAGGATCAGCTCCATGCGCATCGGGACCCGACCGGTCACGCCTTCGACGATGCGGACGAGGTCGGGGTCACCGGCTCGAGGAGGCATGCAATCGACCACGCGGACCGTCCCAGAGCTGGTCGTGAAAGTCGTCTCGAGCACGAGGGTCTCGCCTCGGTAACACCGGCGGATCTCGGCTCGCCCGTCGGCCGGGGCGAGGAGCCAACGACCGTGCTCCGGTC
>JAPSGP010000168.1 GCA_031177445.1 Acidimicrobiia bacterium | reverse complement strand
CGGGCTGCAGCGCGATCGCTTGGGCGCCGCCCATGAAGAGCGCGTCGCGGAGCCCGAACTCGTCGGACTCGCGCTTGCCCGGAAGGTGGTCGGCGGCGTACATCACGGCGCCGAAGACGATCAGCATCACCCCGATGAGGATCGGGCTGCCGAGATCGTCCTCGATGAAGTCGTTCAGGAGCGCGCCCGTGATCGCACCGGGAACGGCCGAGATCAGCAAGAGCCAGGCGATGCGTTGGTCGGCGCTGCGAATCGTGCGCGTCGTGATCGATCGGAACGCGGCGGCGATGTAGCGAGCGAGGTCGCGGCGGAAGTACCACGTGGCCCCGACGAAGGTCCCGATGTGCAGGGCGACGTCGAAGGTCTTGTTGAGCTCGGGGTCGCGCGTGAGCTCGGTCCAGTCGAACAGCTCCGGCACGAGGATGAGGTGCCCGCTCGACGAGATCGGAAGGAACTCGGTGAGGCCCTGCACGATGCCGAGCACGATCGCATGGAGGATGGGCACGCCGGGGCAGCCTAAAGGGCAGTGCCTACTCCTCCAGGGTCGGCGCGGCGTCCTCGGGTGGGACGAGCGCGAGCGTGACCGTGCCCGTCGCCGACGCATACGCGACTCGCTGCGCCTCGTCTTCGGTGACGAGCAGCGTCACGCCCGGTCCGTTGCCTGCTGCTCCTCCGTCCGCTTCGAGGGTCGCGGGCGCGTCGTCGGTGCCGAGCACGAGCACGCCGCGCGCGGCCACGGCCGTGCCGTTGTCGCTGTCCGTCGTCGGGTCGGATGCGGTATCGAAGGTGACCAGCACGTCGACCGCGCTACCCGGCTCCGGTCGCAGCGAGTCGTGGACGACGAGCCGCAGCGCGCGCATGCCGCGCGGGATCGCGCCGTCGAGTCCGGTGCGTCGGCGAGGAGCGAGGTTGCGCTCGAGCACGAACGCGCCCCGCACGACCGCGACCGCGACGACGCGATCGCGGACCTCGTTCGGCACTGCCGCGCCGTTGGGGAGTTGCGAGCGGTGCACCGAGCGGGTCTCGAGATCCGTCGAGCGCACGATGGTGCCGACGGGAAGGTCGTGCGCGGCGACCGCGACGGTGCGAGCTGCGCCGAGCGTGGCTGCTCGTCGATGGAGCGACGCGAGATCCGTGGCGACGACCACGGCGGTCACGACGGCGAGCGCGGCGGCGCCGAGCCACAGGAGCACGGCGCGAGGTGAACGGCGAGGCATGGCATCCCCCTCGGGACCGGCGGTCGAGCAGCACCGCCGTGCGGAAGGGGGAAGCTCGATGGTGGAGCCGACGCCGTCGAAGGCGTCGCCAAGGAGACTAGGTCGAAGCGGAGCCCTTGTTCGAGGGGTTGCTCGGCGTTTTCGCCTCCGGCTTCGACGGCTTCGAGTCCTTCGAGCCGGAGCCCGACCCGGAGCCCGATCCGGAGCCGTTGTCGCTCCCGCCCTCCGACTTCTTGACCTTCTCCACCTTCTCGCCGGACTTGTCGCGGTCGCGCGACTTGCCGCTCGAGCTCCGACTGTCGGTGCGGTAGAAGCCGGGGCCCTTCAGGACAATGCCGGCCGGCGCCAGGACCTTGATGACGGGACCGCCGCAGCCGGGGTGCGCGGTGAGTGCGTCGTCGTGGATCGACTGCCACAGCTCGAACTGCTCGCCGCACTTCCCACACCGGTACTGGTAGGTCGGCATCGTGTGGACTCCGTCGGCCGTTGGCACTCTCGAGAGACGACTGCTAATGCTACCGGAGTGATGGTCGCGCTGTGGCTGCTGCCGGCGGCCTACCTGGTGGGATCGTTCCCGACCGCGAACGTGGTCGCGCGCGCCACCGGGCACGACGTCCTCGCCGAGGGCTCGCGCAACCCCGGCGCCTCGAACGTCTACCGGCTGGCGGGTTGGAAGGCGGGGCTCGTCGTCCTGCTCGCCGACATCGGCAAGGGGGCGATCCCGGCCGGCGTCGGGCTCGTCCTCGACGGCCACCGCGGCGCGTACCTGCTCGGCTTCGCCGCCATCATCGGGCACGTCTTCCCGATCACGCAGCGCTTCCGCGGCGGGCGGGGCGTGGCCACCGCGGGTGGGGTGCTCATCGTCATCTACCCATGGATCGCGTTGGGCCTCGCGGTCGTGTGGTTCCTCATCGCCCGGGTGCTGCGCAAGGCGTCGGTGGCGTCGATCGTCGGGGCAGTGGCATTCCCCGTCGCGGTGGCGTTGACCGGTCACCCGTGGGGCGATGTCCTGATCACGTCGGCGCTCGCGGCGCTGGTGCTGTTGCGTCACGTTCCCAACCTGCGGCGGCTGCTTCGGGGCGAAGAGCACGGGCTGGATACCGAGCCGCCGGACGCGAGCGAGCGATGAGCGAGCGGGATGCAGAGCGGCGACGGAGGCTCTGCCGACCGTCGCCGTAGAGAAACGAGCGAGCGATGAGCGAGCGGGATGCAGAGCGGCGACGGAGGCTCTGCCGACCGTCGCCGTAGAGAAAGTAGCGTCGGAGGCTGATGAAGAAGGCCGTGATTCCTGCTGCCGGGCTCGGGACGCGCTTCCTCCCCGCGACCAAGAGCCAGCCCAAGGAGATGTTGCCGGTCGTCGACAAGCCGTCTATCCAGTACGTGGTCGAAGAGGCGGTGCAGGCGGGACTCACCGACATCCTTATCATCACCGGTCGCGGGAAGCGCGCCATCGAGGACCACTTCGACCGCAACTTCGAGCTCGAGTACTACCTGGAGCAGGCAGGCAAGGACGACCTCCTCAAAGAGGTGCAGGCCGTCAACGATCTCGCCGACATCCACTACATCCGGCAGCGAGACCCGCTCGGCCTGGGGCACGCGGTCGCGGTGGCCCGCGAGCACGTCGGCACGGAGCCGTTCGCGGTCCTCCTGGGCGACGACATCATGGTCGACGATGCGCATTTGTTGCGCTCGATGATCGAGATCCACGAAGCGCGCCAGTGCTCGGTGATCGCGCTGTTGGAAGTCGAGCGGGAACAGATCTCCGCGTACGGCTCGATCGAGCCCGCAAGCGTCGAGGGGGACGTCGTCGGCGTGCGTTCGATCGTCGAGAAGCCGCGGCCGGAGGATGCGCCGTCGAACCTCGCCGTCATCGGGCGCTACGTGTTCACGCCTGCGATCTTCGACGCACTCGAGCGGCTCGAGCCGGGGGCGGGAGGCGAGTTGCAGCTCACGGATGCGATCGGGTTGTTGCTCGCCGACGAGCCCGTCTATGGGCGCCGCTTCGTACACGGGCGCTACGACATCGGACAGAAGATCGACTTCCTGCGCGCCAACCTCGAGCTCGCGCTCGAGCGGCCCGATCTCGGGCCCGAGCTCGAGCGGATGCTCGCGGAGCTCGTGCGGAGACGCGGGCTCCGTTGATCTCGCTGTCCGAGGTCCAGGAGCGAATTTTCGGGAGCGTCCGGCGACTCGAAAGCTGTGAGGTGCCGCTCCGCGATGCGCTCGGTCTGGTGACCGCGGTCGACATCGTCGCCGGTGAAGCCGTACCCCCGTTCGCCAACACCGCGATGGACGGCTACGCGGTGCGGGCGGGCGACACCGAGGGCGCGAGCCCGGGCTCCCCGGTGCGCCTGGCGGTGGTCGCCGAGCTCCCGGCGGGGATGGGACCGACGACGCCGGTCGGCCCCGGCGAGGCTATCCGCATCATGACCGGCGCCCCGATGCCAGGCGGTGCCGACGCCGTGGTGATGGTGGAGCGCACCGAGCCCGCCGGCGACGGCGCGGTGCTCGTACACGAGGCCGTCGGCGCCGGGACGCACGTGCGCCCGGCGGCGGGCGATCTCGCACCGGGAGACCTCGTGTTCCCGGCGGGCACCGTCTTGGGGCCGGCGCACCTGGGCGTGCTGGCGAGCATCGGCATCCGTGACGCGCCAGTCGTGCGCCGGGCGCGGGTCGGCGTGCTCTCGACCGGCGACGAGCTGATCGAGCAGGGGACGCTGGCGCCGGGCCAGATCCGCGACTCGAACCGGCCCATGCTGTTGGGCTTGGTCGCGGACGCCGGCATCGAGGCGGTCGACCTCGGGTCGGCCCGCGACGACGAGAGCATCATCCGGCGCACGCTCGAAGATGCCTTTGCCAGCTGCGACGCGGTGCTCACGAGCGGGGGCGTGTCGGTCGGCGACTACGACTACGTCAAGGCGGCCATCGACCGCATCGGCCGGCTGGAGTGGCAACAGGTCGCGATCAAGCCGGCCAAGCCGCTGGCATTCGGGATGGTGGGCGAGCGGCCGGTGTTCGGGCTCCCGGGCAACCCGGTGTCGTCGCTCGTCAGCTTCGAGCTGTTCGCGCGTCCAGCCTTGCTGCAGATGATGGGCCACGAGCGTCGGTTCCGACCGGTGGTGCCGGCCATGGCCGAGCACGCGATGCATCGCAAGCCCGACGGCAAGCTCCACCTCGATCGCGTGCGTGTCGAGCTGCGCGCCGGCAGCTTCCGTGCGGCGCGCACGGGCGACCAAGCGAGCAACGTCCTGTCGGCGACCGCAGCCGCCAACGGCCTCGCGCTGCTCCCCGACGGTGACGGCGTCGCCGAGGGCGATCCGGTCGACGTCATGCGCCTCGACTGGCCTGCCGACCATTAGTTGCGTATCAGAACCACCGTGACGGTAGGCCGGATGCGCATCATCAGGGAGCGCGTACCCTGGTCGTGTGGAGCAGCTGATCGATCCGTTCGGGCGACGGGTCAAGGACCTGCGGATCTCGATCACCGATCGCTGCAACTTCCGCTGCACGTACTGCATGCCCCAAGAGGGAATGGAGTGGCTGCCGCGCGACGAGCTCCTCACCTACGAGGAGCAAGCGCGGGTTGCCCGCGTCTGCGTCGAGCACTTCGGCTTCGAGGCGATCCGCATCACCGGCGGTGAGCCGACCCTGCGGGCGCATCTGCCGCGACTCATCGGCATGCTGGCGCCCCTCGGCGTCGACATCGCCATGACGACGAACGGGGTCAAGCTCGCCGAGATGGCCCACGACCTCGCCGCCGCCGGGCTGCGACGCATCAACGTCTCGCTCGACTCGCTGCGACGCGAGACCTTCCTCCGGCTCACCCGCCGTGACGACCTGGATCGGGTGCTGATCGGGATCGATGCCGCGCTCGACGCCGGGCTGCACCCGGTGAAGGTGAACTGCGTCGTGATCCGGGGCGTGAACGACGACGAGATCGTCGACCTCGCTGCCTTCGGCAGAGACAAGGGCGTCGGGGTGCGCTTCATCGAGTTCATGCCCCTCGACGCCGAGGGCAGCTGGACGATGGATCAGGTCGTGCCGTCGCAGGAGATCCTCGAACGGGTCGACGCCGTGTACCCGATCGAGCCGATCGTGCACGGCGCCGAGCCCGCCACCCGGTACCGCTACCGCGACGGCATAGGCGACGTGGGCGTGATCGCCAGCGTGACCGAGCCGTTCTGCGAGAGTTGCGACCGCGTACGGGTCACTGCCGAAGGGAAGTTCCGCACGTGCCTCTTCGCGCTGGAGGAGTTCGACCTGCGCCACATCCTGCGCGACGGCGATGACGACGACGTCCTCTCCCGTGAGATCGAGCGGGCAGTGGGGACCAAATGGGCGGGCCACCGGATCGGCCAGGTGACGTTCGTGCGCCCGAGCCGGTCGATGAGCCAGATCGGCGGGTAGCGCTCCGCGCGCATGCCGAACATCGGCGTCGTCGGGTGGGGCATGTCGGGATCTCGTGTGCGCGTGGCCTCGCGCGCGACGGCCTGGTCACGCGGTTGACGATCTACGACCGCAACGCGGCGCATGCCGAAGGCGAGGCCCTCGACCTCGCCCAGGCTGGTCCGCTCCTCGAGCCGTGCGAGATCCGGGGCCGCACGCTGGAAGCGCTCGAGCCCGAGGACGTTCTCGTCGTCACGATCGGCGCGCACACCGAGCCCGGGACAGACGCGCCTCGACCTGCTCGAGGCGAACCTGCGCGCGCTCGAGGAGGTCGCGGCCGCGGCCGAGCAGAATGCGCTCCCGAACGTATGCCTCGTCGTCAGCAGCCCGCTCGACGTCCTCACGGAGTACCTGACCCGCCGCTGGGCCGGCACCCCGGCGAAGGTCCTGGGATCGGGCACATCTCTCGACACCTGGCGACTGGCGCAAGCGCTCGCAGCACACTGCGGCGTGCATCCCACCGCGGTGCACGCCTGGGTGGTGGGCGAGCACGGCGACTCGTCGGTGTTCCTCTTCAGCTCCGCGACCGTGGGCGGTCTGCCGCTCGCCGAGTTCTCGAAGGCGCGCGATCTCGATCTCGCCGCGCCTCGGTTGGCGGCGATTGCCGATGATGTCCGCAGCGCGGCGTACCGCGTGCGCCAGCTGAAGGGCGCGACCTGGCAGGCGATCGGTCTCACCGTCAACGAGCTGATCCGGTCGATGGTGCGGGAGCCGGGACGGATCGTGCCGGTGTCGACGCGGGTCGAGGAGGGGCTGTGCGCCAGCCTGCCGTGCGTGCTCGGCCCCGACGGGCCCGGTGCTCCGCTGCACCCGCCGATGGACGACGAGGAACGAGCGGCCTGGGAGCGCAGCCTCTCGGTGCTGCGCGAGGCCGTCGCCGACCTGCCGTGATCTTCCGCGGCGCCGCCTGGTGCCGGCTCGCTCGTCGCTCGCCT
>JAPSGP010000455.1 GCA_031177445.1 Acidimicrobiia bacterium | reverse complement strand
TGCGACGCGGGAACAGGCAGTGCGGTGCGCTCGTGCACCACCGCTCGCTCCGCCTGCCCGCCTCCGCCGACGACCGCCATGACCCGGTCGCCGACGCCGAACCGCTCGACGGCGGTGCCGACGGCGACGACCTCGCCCGCGAGCTCGAGGCCGGGGATGTCGGGCGGGCTGCCGGGCGGCGCCGGGTAGAGACCCCGGCGCTGGAGCAGGTCGGCCCCGTTGACGCCGGCGGCCTGCACGTCGACGAGGAGCTCCCCCTTCCCGGGCTCGGGGTCGGCGTGCTCACCCCACTCCAGCCGGCCCTCGACCACGGTGACCGCCCACATCGGGCTCACCTTACGGGCGGCGCCGGAGCGGCCACGGCGAAGGGGTACCGTCCGGGCATGACTGCCGAGGGCCTGCGGAGCTCGCTCGTCTTCGTGGACGACGACGACACCCGGCTGGCCTTCGACGCCGACGAGGCGAACGCCCTGTTCGCCCTGGCCGGCGGGCTCGAGCCCGCCACCGTCTCGGCCTGCCCCGGGTGCCGGAGCCGGATCGTGGCGGTGGTTGCGCTCGTCGACCTGCTCGCCGCCAGCTCGCCGCACCCCCGCGCCACCGAGCTCATCGAGCTGGCCGAGGACGCCCCCACGCTCCACCTCTACGTCGAGGACCTGGCCGTCGAGTGCGACCACGACGGATGGCTCGATCCGGGCTACGAGGAATGGTGCGAGGCGCTCGCCGACGAGCCGAGCCTCGGTCGCCCCGCGCCGTAGGAAGAGGCGCCTCAGCGGGCGACGTCGAACAGCGCGCCGAACGACTCGTGGAGGCAGTCGAGCAGCGTGGCGGTGTCGGTGACGGCAGCGGGATCGATGTTGAGACCCATGTCGAGCGATCCCCCGTAGCTCAGCAGCGTAACGTTGAGGCCACAGCCGGTGCGCGGTCCCATCGGGAAGTTGGCCTCGATGCGGGCACCGGCCAGGTACAGGTCGACCGGGCTCCCGCGCAGGTTCGAAGCCGCGAAGTCGATCGTCGCCGCCTGGCTACGGGTGAGCGCGACCAGCGCCGACGTCGGCAGCGGCGTCAGCAGCCCCGCCAGGGAGCTGGCGGCGCCGATCGCGGGCTCGGCGCGCACGCTCGCCAGCCGCTCGTGCACCAGCTCGAAGCGGACCGCTGGATCCTTCGGCTGGACCGGCACGATCACCCGGGCCGGGGTGAAGCTGTTGGATTCGGCGTCGCCGCCGCTCGACCGCGTGCTGATCGGCATCGCCATCCGCAGCTCGTCGCACGGGGATCCCATCCGCTCGTGGTACAGGCCGAGCGCACCGGTGAGACCGGTCACGTAGGCGTCGTTGATGCTTCCACCCAGCGCCGACGCGACGCTCCGTGCGTCGTCCAGGGATGCCCGGAACGACTCGAAGCTCCGTCCCAACGACCGTGCCCGCATCAACGGCGACCGCGCCGGCTCGGTGACGAACAGCTGGCGGCGAACCGAGCCCAGCAGGCGGACCGCCTGGTTGATGCCCCCGAGCGCGGTGCCGGGGTGCGTGGCGACCTGGGCCGCGCCCGTGATGCTTCGGCGGGTTCGGGCGACCTGGCTCCCGAGCGTGTGCAGGAGCGCGTCGCCCACGACGTCGAGCGGGGTGGTGCGGTTCACCGGGTCGCGTTGCGAGCTCTCGCGCCGTGCGGCTTCCACGTCGTCGGCCACCTGCTGGAGCGCCGATGCAGGCGATCGCTCCGGATCAGGCTCGAAATCCAACAAGCTCAGCGACAGGCGCACGCCGCCGACGCCGTCGGTGATCGTGTGGTGCACCTTCTGGAGCAGGGCCGCCTTCCCGCCTTCGAGCCCCTCGACCACGGTGAACTCCCAGAGCGGCCGAGAACGATCGAGGGGCGTCGCCGACAGCACGGCCGCCAGGTCGAGCAGCTCACGTTCGCCACCCGGTGCTGGCGCCGCGACCGTCCGGACGTGGTAGTCCAGATCGAACTGCGGATCGTCGCGCCACTCGGGCGGAGCGAGGCGAAGCGGCGGCGACACCACCCGCTGGGTCAGCCGCGGCATCGCCTCGAGGACGCGGTCGATGCTGGCGCGGAGCCGATGCTCGTCGGGCATCCGGTCGAGAATGGTGATGTTGAGGAAATCGGACCGGAGGGCGGGGTCCTTCTCGACCGCCCACATGATCGCCTCGGCATCACTCATGCGCGTCATGACAGACAGGGTGTACCCGCTGCCGGACCCGCGCAAGCTCGGCGCGAGGTCCGCTAGCGCGCGATCTTGGTGCGCTTGAACTCGTTCAGGCGGGTCCACTCGAGCAGGTCGAGTGCTCGCTCCAGGTCGTCGACCCGACCGCGCTCCATGAAGCGGATGAACACCGCCTCGTCACCTTCGATGAAGGTCGGGACGCCGAAGGCGGACCAGCGATCGACCTGCTCGGTGTGCTCGGCGACGAGTGTCTTGAGCGGCCGCCCGCTCCACACCTCTTCCGCGACCGCGTCGACGTCGAGACCGGCGGCGTCGACGACGTCGCGGATCGTCTCCTCGTGCCCGAGCTTCAGCCCGTGGTCGAAGCGGGCCGCGAACGTGGCCAGATGGAAGTCGAAGAACTTCTCGGCGAAGTGGTCACGCACGGTGATCCCGTAGAGCAACGGCGTCACGCCGGTGCCCCAGTCGGCAGGATCCCGTTCCCATACCGGTGGCTCCCCTTCGGCGACGTGGGCC
>JAPSGP010000454.1 GCA_031177445.1 Acidimicrobiia bacterium | reverse complement strand
GTCGTTGCTCCTCGACGACCTCCCGGGCGCCGCACTCGTGTCGGGCTACGCGTGGCTACGCGCCGACGTGATCCCCGCGCGTGGCGACACGCACGTCGCCGCCAAGGAGGACCTGTGCGCCGGATGGGCACGCGACGGGACGATGATGATCGCGCTCCGGACCCATGGACGGAACCCGACGCCGCTCGGGCCCGTCGCGCCGGCGCTCGACCGAGTCGACGACAACGATTCGTGGCACGACCTCGGCCCGCTCGAGCCGACCGCGACGCGTCGCTTGCGGCGCATCGACGTGGGCCCGGTCGACACTTCCGGAACCGCCAATGTCGACGCGTTCTTCCGCGACACCTATGCGGAGGGTGAAGGCGAAGAGACGATCATGCACGAATACGCGGTCCGCGCCGCGATCGACGTCCGCACGCGCACGATCCTCGACATCGCTGCCGACGCCGACGTGCTCCCGTGGAAGGAGTGCCCGGCGGCAACGGCCAGCGCGGCTCGATTGATCGGGCGCGGGCTGCGCGATCTTCGGCCCCATGTTCGCGAGACCTTCGTCGGGACCAGCACCTGCACTCATCTCAACGACGTGCTGCGCGGGCTCTCGGATGTCGACGACCTCCTCGAGCACGTTGCCGGCGTGAAGGCGTGATGACCGCGCGAACGTCCGCAGCCCCGCCCGCGCCGCTGAGCGCTCGCCGGATCTCACCGGAGCGGGCCGCCCGCTACGAGGCGGAGAAGCGGTCGATCATGCACGTCGCCTACGACCTGATCGGACGCAACGGCCCGAGAGGAACATCGGTGCACGACATCCTGCGCCAGGCTGGTTTGTCGACGCGCAGCTTCTACCGGCACTGGAGCGGGAAGGACGAGCTCGTCCTCGCCATGTACCGCAACGACAGCGATCGGGTGACCGGCGCCCTGCGGCGGGCCGTGGCCGCCGCGGGCAGCCCGTTCGACGCGCTCGAGGCCTGGATCGACGAGAGCCTTGCGGTCGTCTACGACGCGCGGAAGCGCCGGCACGCGGTCGCGCTGTCGTCGGGGGAGGCCGCCGGTGCCGAAGGATTCGGGCGGGCCTTCACCGAGGGTGCAGCGGCACAGCGCGCGGTGCTCGTGGACGTCCTGCGCGCCGGGCGCGCGACCGGTGTGTTCCCCGCGGCCGACCCCGACGCGGACGCCCACGCGATCCAAGCCATCGTCGCCGACCACATCCGGGCCCGGCTCCAGGACGAGCGCGCCGGTTCGCGAGCCGAGGCCTTGGCGCACACCCTCGACTTCTGCAGCCGTGCCCTCGGCGCAGTGAGGCAATGACGCTCCGCGACGAGGCCGTGATCGCGGGCGTCGGCGCGACGCCGTACTACAAGCGCGGCCGGTCACTGCCGCAGACGCCGTTCGAGCTGGCGGGCAAGGCGACGCTCGCCGCGCTCGACGACGCCGGGCTGTCCGTGCGTGACGTCGACGGCCTCGCGCTCTATTCCTTCGGGCTGGGCGGCGACACGTCGCTGTTCGCGCAGACACTCGGCATCCCCGAAGTCCGCTTCACCGCCATGCTCACCGGCGGCGGTGGTGGCGCCGCCGGGTCGGTGGGCCTGGCCGCGGCCGCCATCGCCTCGGGGATGGCGACCTGCGTGGTGAGCCTCATGTCGCTGCAACAGGCAGCCAATCGGTTCGGTGCCTCGTTCGCACCACCGGATCCCGACAAACCGGCCGGGCAGTACCAGGCACGGCCGTCACCCGAAGGGAGCTTCATCCAGCCATCGGGGCTGATGGGGCCGGGTCAGATGTTCGCAGTGCTCGCCAACCGGCACATGCACCTCTACGGGACCCGGCGCGAGCACTTCGCCGAGATCGCGATCTCGACGCGCGACAACGCGCGCCGGCGCGAGACCGCGATCATGCGCGACCCGATGACCCTCGACGACTACTTCTCGGCTCGCATGATCGCCGACCCGCTGTGCCTGTTCGACTTCTGCCTCGAGTGCGACGGCGCCGTCGCCGTGATCACGACGACCGCCGAGCGTGCGCGCGATCTCCGTCAGCCACCCGTGTACATCCGGGCGTCGGCACACGGCGGGCACGGCCGCTGGGGCCAGGCGATCACGTGGATGGGCATGCCCGACGACGAGTTCGCGTCGTCCGGGCACCGACCCGTCGCCACGCGGCTCTACGAGATGGCTGGGCTCGGGCCGGCCGACGTCGACGTCGCCTTGTTGTACGACCACTTCTCCCCCATGGTCCTGATGCAGCTCGAGGACTACGGGTTCTGCGGAATCGGGGAGGGGGGCCCTTTCGTCGAGTCGGGCGCGATCCGCTGGCCCTCGGGCTTGCTGCCCGTCAACACCCACGGCGGCAATCTCTCGGAGGCCTACATCATCGGCATGACCCACGTGAAGGAAGGCGTCGAGCAGCTCCGTGGCACCGCGGTGAACCAGGTCGCGGGCGCCGAGGTCGCGCTCGTCACCGGTGGCCCGGCGTCGATCCCGACCAGCTCGCTGCTGCTGTGCAAGGAGGCAGCATGAGCGCGCAAGCGCAGCAACCGCGAAGTGAGATGGCGCAGCTGCCGTCGCCAGCCCTGATCTCGATCAGCACCGACGTGTTCACCCGACCGTTCTGGGACGCCGCCGCCGGCCACCGTCTCGTCGTGCCGCGTTGCACGGTCTGCGACACGTTCCGGCTCCCCCCGAGCGCGTTCTGCTGGAAGTGC
>JAPSGP010000031.1:5681-15240 GCA_031177445.1 Acidimicrobiia bacterium | reverse complement strand
GGCGCGGTTCGAAGCCCGCGCTCGACGCATCCAGCGCGCACTCCAGCGAGGTGGCCAACAGGTCGAGCAGCTGTTCGACGAGGCGGGCGAGCGGTATTCGGTGCCCGAGTTGGACGAGGCGTTTCGCGAGGAACCGGCCTGCGAGGGCATCTCGTAGCTCCCGGCCACACCGGTGTCCTGTTCAGGGCGATTGTGCACGTGCGAGAGATTGCGCAGGGACGGCCCCGAGGGGCCACTACGCTCCGCGTGTGGAGCGGCGAATCTTCGGGCTCGAGAACGAGTACGGGGTCACCTGCACCCTGCGGGGCCAGCGGCGCCTCAGCCCCGACGAAGTCGCGCGCTACCTTTTCCGCCGGGTCGTGTCCTGGGGCCGGTCGAGCAACGTGTTCCTCGAGAACGGGGCGCGGCTGTACCTCGACGTCGGCAGCCACCCGGAGTACGCCACGCCCGAGTGCGACTCCATCGCCGACCTGGTCGTCCACGACAAGGCGGGAGAGCGCATCCTCGAAGGGCTGGTGCGGAGCGCGGAGCAGCGCTTGCGGGAGGAAGGCATCCGGGGCGAGGTGTTCCTGTTCAAGAACAACACCGACTCCGCCGGCAACTCCTACGGCTGCCACGAGAACTACCTCGTCGAGCGGGATGGCGACTTCGCCAAGTTCACCGACGTGCTCATCCCGTTCCTCGTGACCCGCCAGGTGTACGCCGGTGCGGGCAAGGTGCTCCAGACCGCCCGCGGCGCCATGTACTGCGTGAGCCAGCGGGCCGAGCACATCTGGGAAGGCGTGTCGAGCGCCACCACGCGATCCAGACCCATCATCAACACGCGCGACGAGCCCCACGCCGACGCCGAACGGTTCCGCCGCCTCCATGTGATCGTGGGCGACTCGAACATGAGCGAGTACACGACGTTCCTCAAGATCGGCGCGACCTCGATCGTGCTGCGCATGCTCGAAGAGGATTCGAGCCCGTGGCGCGACCTCACGCTCGAGAACCCCATCCGAGCGATCCGTGAGATCAGCCACGACCTCACGTGCCGGCGCCGGATCCGCCTCGCCAACGGTCGCGAGCTGTCGGCGGTCGAGATCCAGTCGGAGTACCTCGATCGCGCGCTGCGGTTTGCCAAGCGCCGTGGGCTCGCTCCGCTCGAAGAGGAAGCGCTGCGCATGTGGGAGCACGCCATGGCGCGCCTCGAGGACGATCCGCTGTCGCTTCGCACCGAGGTCGACTGGGTGATCAAGTACCACCTGATCGAGGCGTTCCGGAAGCGCCACGACCTCCCGCTGACGCACCCCCGCGTCGCGCTCCTCGACCTCTCGTACCACGACGTCACCCGCCCGCGTTCGCTCTACTACCTCCTCGAGCGGCGCGACCGGGTCGACCGGATGGTGCGCGACTCCGACATCGAGGTGGCGATGAGCACGCCCCCTCAGACCACCCGAGCCCGCCTGCGCGGTGCGTTCATCAAGCGGGCGAAGGAACGCAAGCGTGACTACACCGTCGACTGGGTCCACCTGAAGCTCAACGACCAGGCGCAGCGGACGGTCCTGTGCAAAGACCCGTTCAAGGCCCGCGACGACCGCGTCGAGCGGCTGATTGCCTCCTTGTAACACCGACCGCCGCCCTACCCTGATCGCGCCATGCCGTCGTTTCGCTCGGGGACCGTTGCGCGACTGCTCGACGAGCGGCCCGGGTTGCAGCGCGTCGAGGTCGATCTCGGGGAGGGCCCGGAGCGCGCGTACGTCCTGACCCAACTCACCGGAACCGTTGCGGCCGGCGATCCCGTGGTCGTGAACACCACCGCCGTCGAGCTCGGGCTCGGCACCGGGGGCTGGCACGTCGTGCACTGGAACCTCGCCCGCCGGGCGTGGAGCGAGCGCGGGCCCGGCCACATCATCAAAGGCCGGTACACGAGCCTGCAGGCCGACGTCGGGAGCACGGAGGAACATCTCACGGAGCTGGCCGAGGTCGAGTCGATCGACGGGATGCCGGTCGTCGCAGCCGCGCTCCACAGCCAGCTTCCTGCGATCGCGGTGGCGTGCAAGGAACGGGCGCCGCACGCCCGCCTCGTCTACGTCATGACCGACGGCGCCGGGCTGCCGCTCGCGCTGTCCGATCTGGCGGCCGAGCTGCGCCGGCTCCACCTGCTCGATGCCGCGGTCACGTGTGGGCATGCCTTCGGGGGCGACTTCGAGGCGGTGTCGATCTTCTCGGCGCTCGCGGTAGCGCGACACGTGGCGAAGGCCGATGTCGCGGTGGTGGCGATGGGGCCGGGAATCGTCGGGACGAACACGCGCCTGGGCTTCAGCGGGATGGAGATCGGGCCCATCCTCGACGCCGCGGTGGCCCTGGGCGGCCAGCCGATCGCGTGCCTGCGAGTGTCGTTCGCCGACCCCCGCGAGCGCCATCACGGGCTTTCGCACCACTCACGGACCGCGCTCCGCCTCGCTGTGCGCGAGCGGGTCACGGTCGCGGTGCCGCGGCTCGGCCGGCCGCAGCAGGACGAGGAGCTGCGGGCCGACCTCCTCGCGTCCGGGCTGGATCGCCGCCACGACCTGGTCGACGTC
Source organism: Acidimicrobiia bacterium (assembly GCA_031177445.1). GTDB lineage: Bacteria > Actinomycetota > Acidimicrobiia > IMCC26256 > JACDBD01 > JAPSGP01. The sequence goes on along the minus strand of JAPSGP010000031.1, from coordinate 12,676 downwards.
GACCCGCCCGACGTCCTCGGGCTCTTCGCCCGGCACGGACTCGAGGTCGTGTCCATGGGACGGCCCGCACCGGACGACCCGGCGCTGTTCCTGGCCGCCGGGGCCGCGGGCGCGTTGGCTGCGGATCGGCTTGGAGTCGTCACTCCCGGGTCGCCATGACGGATCGGCTCGAACGGCTCACCAACCTCGTGGCAACACTGCTCGACACGCGCCGCCCACTCGCCCTCGACGAGATCGCCGAGCTGGTGCCGGGCTATCCCGACGACAAGCTGTCGCGCCGCCGGCAGTTCGAGCGCGACAAGGAGACCCTCCGCGGCATCGGGATCCCGATTCGCATCGAACCGATCGACCACCTCGGCTCGGACATCGGCTACCGCATCCTGCCGGACGAGTACTACCTCCCCCCGCTCGACCTGAGTCCGGAGGAGCAGGCGGCGTTGCACGTCGCGGTGACCGCGGTGCGGCTCGAGGGGGGAGCAGGGCGCGAGGCGCTCTGGAAGTTGGGGGGCTTGGAAGGCGAAGCCGCCACCGCGGTGGCGGCCCTGCCGACGCTCCCGGCACTGGGCGTCCTGTTCGACGCCTATCGCGCCCGCGCAACGGTCACGTTCAGCTATCGCGGCGCGACCCGGCAGGTCGACCCGTGGGGCATCTTGTTCCGGCGCGGCCACTGGTACGTCGTCGGTCATGATCATGACCGGCGCGACACCCGTTCGTTTCGCGTCGACCGCATGGACGACGGTGTCGAGCTCGGCCCGCCCGGTGGGTTCGAACCGCCGGCAGAGCTCGAGCCGGGGGCGCTGTTGCGGGACGAGCCGTGGCAGTTCGGTGAAGAGGAGTCGGTGGTCGGCCATCTCTGGGTCGACGCCGTCCAGGCGGGCGCGGTGATCGAGCAGGTCGGAGAGGACGCCGTCATCGAGAGCCGCGACGACGGCAGTGTGGTCGTCGGTCTCCCGGTCACCAACGCAGCCGCGTTCCGATCGTTCGCGCTGGGCTTGCTCGACGCCGCCGAGGTGTTGGGGCCGCCCGAGCTGCGGGCCGAGGTCGTGCGCTGGCTCGAGGACATTGCCGCTGGCAGCGCGGTCGCCGGCAACGCGGTCGCAGGCAGCGCGGGAACGAGCCCATGAGCCCGCGTCCACTCGCCGGGGCGCGCCTACGAAGGGTCTTGGCGCTGGTGCCATGGATCGCCGATCATCCGGGTGCCACGATCACCGAGCTCGCGGCACGATTCGGTGTCCCCGAATCGGAGCTCGAACGCGATCTCGAGTACCTCCCGTTGTGCGGGTTGCCGCCCTACACCCCCGACCGGCTCATCGACGTCGAGATCGTCGACGGCCACGTGTGGATCCGCTTCGCTGACTACTTCGAGCGGCCGTTGCGGCTCTCGGCCGAGGAGGGTCTCGGACTGCTCGCCGCCGGCCGTGCCCTGCTGGCGGTGCCGGGCTCGGACGAGCACGGCACGCTGGCCATCGCGCTGGAGAAGCTGACCACTGCGCTCGGCGCGACTGGAGGTCTTGCAGTGGAGGTCGGGGAGCCTGCTCATCTCGACGCGCTCCGAACCGCGGCCTCCGAGCAGGAGCGGGTCGAGATCGACTACTACTCCTTCGGTCGCGACGCGAACTCGACGCGCCAGATCGATCTGCGCTCGGTGTTCCACGCCTTCGGGCACTGGTACGCGGCGGCCTATTGCCACCAGGCGGAGGACGAGCGCCTGTTCCGCCTGGACCGGATCCACGACGTCCGCCCAACCGGTGAGCACTACGAAGCGCCCACCGCCGACGAAGCGAGCTTCGGGGAGTCCGTGTATCACCCCCGCCCGGAGGATCCGCGCGTCACGCTCGAGCTCGAGCCGGACGCGGCCTGGGTCGTGGAGAGCTATCCGTGCGAGGTGGCGGAAGGCCGCGCCGACGGGTCCTGGCGAGTCGTGCTGGCGGTCAGCGAGCTAGCGTTCCTGGAACGGCTGCTCCTGCGCCTGGGGCCGGCGGCACGAATCGTGGCGCCGCCCGACCTCCAGGCAACGGCGCCTGCAGCTGCAACCAGGCTGCTGAGCCGATACCAACAGGTCGCGCCCGGCGTGCGAGGATGATGCCGAGTGGAGCAGCCCACGTGAGTGAACCCGAGGGCGGAACCGTCGACACGTCTGCGTATCCGTACACCGATGTCGTCACTGAAACCTCGCCCGGAGGTGGCGGGGCACCGCCTGAGGGCTACGACACCGGCCGGCGCCAGGGCGGGGGCCGCGGGAAGAGACCGCGCAGGGGCTCGACCCGCCGAACCATCATCGAGTGGGCCATCCTGATCGCGAGCGCGCTCGCGATCGCGCTCCTCATCAAGACGTTCCTCTTCCAGGCGTTCTACATCCCGTCCGACTCGATGCTCCCCACCCTGAAGCAGGGCGATCGCATCCTGGTGAACAAGGTGAGCTACCGCGTCCACGACGTGAACCGCGGCGACATCGTGGTGTTCGAGACGCCGGAGAGCGCCGGCGACAACGGCATCAAGGACCTGGTGAAGCGGGTGGTCGGGCTCCCCGGCGAGACCGTGAGCACGAGCAACGGGCACGTGTTGATCAACGGCCGCGTGCTCGACGAGCCCTATCTCGAACCGGGGGTCGAGACCTGCAAACCCAACACGGCGCCGCCGACGTGTGAGAACTACGGTCCCAAGAAGATCCCGAAGGACAAGGTCCTCGTCATGGGCGACAACCGCGAAGCCTCGAAGGACGGGAGGTTCTTCGGGCCGATCGACGAATCGTCGATCGTGGGGCGGGTGTTCGTGCGCATCTGGCCGATTCCCGACCTCGGCTTCTTGTAGCCCGGTCAATCGCGCCCTCGTCGCTCGCCTCGCTCGCCCTCGTCGTCGCTCCATTCGGCGACCGTCGCGACGAGGCGGTCGACGAAGTCGCAGTACAGCGCGTCGATTTCGATGCGCAGCATGGCGCGCAGGTGGCGAACCTCCTGGGCGTCCCAGGCAAATGCCTTGACGTCGAAGCGGTGGAACAGCGCCACCAGGCCGGCGGACCATTCGGTGTGATGGAAGTTCATGGCATCGATCCCTGCGGCAGCCAGGTCCGACGCGTGCCGCTCGAGCGGGGTATCGACCTGGGGACGCCGGCGCGAGTGCACGAGCTTGACGTCGGGTGCGAGCTCGCGTAACCGAGCGAGATAGCGAACGTCGCCGTGACAGAGCCACAGGCGATTGGGCGCGCCTCCCTCGACCGCGCGCGCCAGCGCGACGATCGGCTCGGCCGCGTCGCGGTCCTTCACGTCGATCGACAGCTCGAAGTCGGAGCCCAGCTCGCCGTACAGGTCGGCGAGGCGGGGGACACCGAGGCGGGCGAGCTCGGCGGCCGGGGTCTTGGCGACGCGCACGCGCCGGAGGCCTCGGCGGGTCACCGCGTCGTGCACCAGGACCACCTCGCCGTCGCCGGCGAGCCACGCGTCGGTCTCGAGCCCGCGAGCCCCGCGGTCCAGGGCCCGACGAAACGCGGGCAACGAGTTGTCAGGGGCTTCGGCTCGGCCCCCTCGATGGGCGAACGTGATCGGACGCACGATGCCGGGAATCATCGCGCCCCGGGTAGCATTTTCTCGCGGCCAGCGCGATCGAGCCGCTGAGCCCGTGTGAAGCCCGTCCGCTCCGGGTGCCTGGCAGAAGGTGCAGCCGCCAACGGAGCGGGTGCGTGAAGGAGACCGATGCCGCAGATCGGCCCGCTCGAGATCGTGATGATCCTCGTGGTGGCGCTGATCGTCTTCGGGCCGAAAAAGCTCCCCGAGGTCGGCAAGCAGGCAGCCCGCGGCCTCCGGGAGTTCCGCCGGTTCCAGACCGGCCTGCGCGGCGATCTCCAGCACATGCTCGACGAGGACGACGAGCCCGACGTGCCGGGACCGGCGCGCGCCGAGCGCGGCGACGCCGAGGCCGATGCACCACCAGCTGCCGAGACCCCGGGAGCCGCACCGGAGAGTGACGTCCCGCCGGCTGACACCACGCACTAGCGAGCCTCGTGGCCCATTCCGACGAGGGCGGCCGCATGACGGTCGTCGAGCACCTGACGGAGCTCCGGCGCCGTCTCGTCATCAGCCTGATCGCGGTGGCCGTCGGAGCGGTGTTCTGCTTCATCGTCTCCGAGCACATCATCAGCTTCTTCGTGGAGTACTACCGCGACGCGGTCGAGAACGAGAAGCGGACGCTCATCTTCCTCGGCCCGCTCGACGCCTTTGCGACTCGTCTCAAGATCGCGACGTACGGCGGGATCGTCCTCGCCTTCCCGGTGTGGCTCTTCCAGCTGTGGCGGTTCATCACCCCGGGGTTGCACCGCAACGAGAAGAAGTACGCGATCCCGTTCGTGCTCTCGTCGATCGTGCTCTTCGCCCTGGGCGGCTTCGTCGCGCTGTTGACTCTGCCGAAGGCCCTCGACTTCCTGCTGAACATCGGCGGGTCGGATCTCCGTCCAGAGCTCACCGCCGACAAGTTCCTCGGGCTGATCTCGCTGATGATCGTCGCCTTCGGGCTCGCGTTCGAGTTCCCGGTCGTCCTATTGTTCCTGCTTCTCGCCCACGTGATCACGACGCGGCAACTGCGGAACTGGCGACGGACTTCGATCGTGGTCATCGTGGCCTTTGCCGCGATCATCACGCCGAGCCAGGATCCCTACTCACTGTTCTTCATGGCAGTCCCGATGTACGCCTTCTACGAGATGGTGATCGTGATCGGGAGGATCCTGAAACGATGAGCGGGACTACGTCGATCGGAGGAAGATGACGCCGACGCGCCGCCGTCCGGCCAAGAGCGGGTACCGGCCGCCGCGAGATCGCAAGGAGGTGCTGGTCGCGATCGCGGCCGTGCTCGGCGTCGTGCTCGTCACCGCCGTGCTGATCTTCGTGTTGCGCCCCGACGACGAATCGGCAGATTCCCCTCCGGTCGTGACCGCGCCCCCGACATCGGCAGGCCTTCCTTCCTCCATTCCGAGCTCGGAATCGTCCGTGCCACCGGAGTCGAGCACGCCCCCGGAGTCGAGTGTGCCGCCCGCATCCTCGGTGGCGCCGCCGGTGACGAGCGCACCGTGACCTCGTGACCGTCGCCGACCCGTCCGCGCCTTCGATCCGAGCGCGGTTCGAAGCGGCGCGCGGCTTTCCCATCGACGATTTCCAGCGACGAGCTCTCGACGCGCTCGACGCCGGTCGCTCCGTGATGGTCGCCGCGCCGACCGGATCGGGTAAGACCCTGGTCGCCGAGTACGCCATCGCTCTCGCGCAACGCGAAGGCCGCAAGGTCTTCTACACCACACCGCTCAAGGCGCTGTCGAACCAGAAGTTCGGCGACCTCGTACGGGAGCACGGTGCCCCTCGCGTGGGCCTGCTCACGGGAGACAACTCGATCAACGGCTCGGCCCCGATCGTGGTGATGACCACCGAGGTGCTGCGGAACATGATCTATGCGGCGTCACCGGCACTCGACGGGCTGCGCTACGTGGTGCTGGACGAGGTGCACTACCTCCAAGACCGGTTCCGGGGGCCGGTGTGGGAGGAAGTGATCATCCACGTCGCGCCCGAGGTCGATCTGGTGTGCCTGTCGGCGACGGTGTCGAACGCCGAGGAGTTCGCGGCGTGGATCGAGACGGTGCGAGGTGAGACGGAGGCGATCATCGAAGAGCGGCGCCCGGTCCAGCTCGAGCATCTCTATCTCGTAGGGGAGCGAGGCTCCGATGGTCTCCACCTGCTCCCGACGTTCGTGCACGACCCCGGCGGCGAGGTGCGCCCGAACCCGGAAGCCGCCCGCCTCGATGCCCGGGCGGCGGGTTCGTCGGGGAACCGCGGCCGGGCGCGCAGCCGGTTGCGCACACCCCAGCGCACCGAGACCGTCGAGCGGCTGGCCGAGGAGCGGATGCTGCCGGCGATCGTGTTCATCTTCAGCCGCGCGGGATGCGACCAGGCGGTCGAGTACTGCCTCGACGGCGGGATCCGGCTCACGAACGCCGACGAGCGACGGGAGATCCGCCGCATCGCCGAGCTGCACACCGATGCCCTGTCCGACGACGATCTCGACACGCTGCGGTACGGCCGCTGGTTGTCGGGGTTGGAAGCCGGCGTCGCGGCCCACCACGCGGGCGTGGTACCGCCGATGAAAGAGGCGGTCGAGCACGCCTTCGCCGCCGGCCTGGTCAAGGTCGTCTTCGCCACCGAGACGCTCGCCCTCGGCATCAACATGCCGGCGCGCTCGGTCGTGCTCGAGAAGCTCTCGAAGTTCACCGGCGAACACCACGAGTTCCTGACGCCGGGCGAATACACGCAGCTCACCGGGAGAGCGGGGCGGCGCGGCATCGACGAGATCGGCTACGCCACCGTGCTGTGGAGCCCGTTCGTGCCCTTCGAGCAGGTGGCCGGGCTCGCATCCCGCCGAACGTCCGCGCTCACGTCGTCGTTCCGACCGACCTACAACATGGCGGCCAACCTCGTTCGCCGGTATGCAAGCGACGTCGCCCATCACCTCTTGAACCTGTCGTTCGCACAGTTCCAGGCCGACCGCGATCTCGTCGCGCTCGAGCGTCAGCTCGAGCGGAGCCAGGAGCTGCTGGCGCGGCACCGCGAGCACGCGTCGCGGGGCCCGGGCGACATCGACGAGTACCGCCGCCTCGTCGGCGATCGCGACGCCGAGCGGCGTCATGGCCGAGGTCGCCAGATCGACGACGCCCTGACCCGGCTCCGCCCGGGTGACGTGCTCGCGCACGTGCGCCGGCACGGCCGGGTCGTCGTCCTCGGTCGCGAGACCGGCCGGCGCGGCGGGGGTCGGGTGCTGGCGCTGAGCGAGGGGCGCGAACTGATCCGACTCGGGAGCGACGACTTCGACCGCAGCCCCCGGGCCGACGCTCGCATCGACCTCCCGGAGCCCTATGCCCCGCGGAGTGCGGCGTTCCGGCGGGCGACGGCCGATCGGCTGCGGCGGGTGCGGGTGGGCGCCGGCGGCGGCTCGGCCGCCCGCCGTCGCGCGAGCTCGGGCTCCTG
>JAPSGP010000031.1:0-5671 GCA_031177445.1 Acidimicrobiia bacterium | reverse complement strand
GCCGCCGGGCGGGCCCCCCCCGCGCCCCCCCCCCCCGGGGGGCCCCGGGCCCGGGGGGGGGGGCCCGCGGGGGGGCCGGGGGGCGCCCCGGCGGCGGCGCTGCCGACCGCCGTCGCAGGAGCCCGAGCTCGCGCGGGCGACCCGAGGAAGCCGACGGCCGCGGCGACGCGGACGAGTCGCACCGCCGAGAGGACGCGCTCGCCCGCGCGGTAGCAGATCATCCGGCGGCCCGGGACCCGGAGCGCGACGCCCGGGTGCGCGCGGCGGCGTCGGCCGACCGGCTCGAGCGCGACGTGGCCCGACTCGAGCGACGGGTGCGGAGCCGCAGCGAGAGCCTCGCCCGTCAGTTCGACCGAGTGTTGCGGGTGCTCGAGGCCTGGGGATACGTCAACGGTTGGGCGCTCACCGACTGGGGCGAATTGCTGGCGCGCCTCTACACCGAAGCCGATCTTCTCGTTGCCGAGGCCCTGCGCGAGGGCGTGCTCGACGGCCTGGGCCCGTCCGACCTCGCGGCCGTCGTGTCGTGCTTCACCTACGAGCGTCGAGGTCCCGAAGGGACCCACCCGACCGCGCCGACGCGCTGGCCGAGTCGCGAAGTCGCGACCCGATGGCGGAGGCTCGAGGGCCTGGCGCGCCAGCTCAATCACAACGAGGACGACGCCGGGCTGCCCGAGACCCGCCCACCCGATCCCGGGTTCGTCTCCTACGCGCACGACTGGGTCTCGGGGGTCGAGCTCGCCGAAGTGCTCGAGGACGACGACGAGGTGACCGGGGGCGACTTCGTGCGTCACGTGAAGCAGTGCATCGACCTGCTGCGCCAGCTGAGCGAGCTCGCACCGGAGGAGGCCACGGCCGCGTCGGCCCGGGCGGCCGCCGACGCGGCCTATCGAGGCGTCATCTCCGCGTCCAGCATCGCCCAGTGAGCCCACCGCTCCGCAGGGGCGATCCATGGGGGTCGCCGGCGCCCGGCCCGCCCGACGACGAGATCTGGGGCGACGACCGCGCGCTGGCCGCCTTCGCCGAGAATCATCCGGGGGGTCTCGTGCGCTTCGTGCCGTCGCCGGCGTCCGACCTCGGGCGCGCGGTCGGCCTCGCGGAGGCCGCCGCCGACCGGGCGCCGGGCACGACCGCGGTCACGGTGGACGCGCTCCGAGTCGAAGGTAGCGAGCTCGCGATGAACGCAGTGGTGTTCGGGCGGCCCCCCGACCGTCTGGGTTGGGCCACGCGCGCGCTGCTGGTCACGGTCGCACTCGACGGCAGGGAGTGGTTCCGCGGCCCGGCGACCAGCATCGTGATCGCGAGCGGGCAACACCTGCGCGGCCTCGACCTCGTTCCCCGCGGCCATCCCGGCGACGGCTGGGCCGAGGTCCAGGTGTACGCGCTGCGCCGGGCCGAGCGGGCCGCGATGCGGCGGCGACTTCGCTCCGGTACGCATGTCCCGCACCCACGGATCCGCCAGGGTCGGGCGCGCCGGATCGAGGTGCGATCGGGGGGCCGCGCCTGGGCGCTCGAGCTCGACGGTGTGCCGCTCGACCGCGTCCGCGAGGCCGTGGTGGCGATCGTGCCGGGGGCGATCCGCCTCCTGGTGTGAACGGCCGCCCTCTCCGCGCCGGGGTCCACGGCCCGACGATGGGGCGCCGGTACGATCGGCCCCCCGCCGCCCCGGGCGAGCGCCGCACGAGGGAGACCTGACCAGCATGCAGTACGCGGCCGAGCGATTCACCGCCGACGAGCAGGCGGTGCTGCGGCCGTACTTCACCAACCTCGACGGTCCGGTGTTCGCCCTGGTCAACCTGCCCGAGGTGGTGAAGGGGGCGTTGTTCGCCCGCTATTCGCGTTCCTCGAAGAGCCTGCGGCGCCTCTTCCTCGACGAGTTCGTCAACGACCTCGACCTTACGGGCGACCTCACGGTCGACGCCACGGTCGGGCTGCGGCGGGCCGAGGAGCTCTACGACCGCGTGTTCTTCGAGTACGGCGACGACTCCGTTGCCCAGCTCGGCGGCGTGCACCTGGCGTGCGAGCAGGCTTCCAACCTGCTCACCAAGATCCCCGAGTGGGGACGCCTGATGGCGTACCTCGAGCAGTCGACGCGCTACATCCCCTACGACACCCGCCTCGGGGGCCGGTACCGCTATCGCCGCGACCCCGCGATCGCGCGCTCGTCGCTGGGTGCCCGCTACGTGGCCGACCTCGACGGGCTGTTCGAGAGCTACAGCGCCATGTTGCCCACGCTCATGGAATGGGCGCGCCGGCGCTACCCGAAGGACCCGTCCGACTCCGACTTCGTCTACAAGCAGACGATCAGGGCCAAGGCGTGTGACGCCGCCCGTGGCGTGCTTCCGGCGGCCACGTTGTCGAACGTCGGGATCTACGGCACGGGCCAGGCCTACGAGGCGCTCTTGTTGCGCATGCGGGCCCATCCGCTTCCCGAGGCGCAGCAGTACGCCGCCTTGATGCTCGACGAGCTGCGCAAGGTCATCCCGTCGTTCCTGACCCGCGTCGACCGCCCCGACCGCGGCGGCGCCTGGAGCGCCTATCTCGCCCAGACCCGGCGGGCGACGCAGGAGGTGGTGGCGAGGATCCTGGAGGGGGAGGCGCCCGAGCCCCGCCCGGCGGTCATTCTCACCGACTTCGACCCGGAGGGGGAGGAGAAGGTCCTGGCGGCCATCTGCTACCCCTCCACGAGCCTCCCCGAGGACCAGATCCGGGCCCGGATCCGCCGACTCGGCACCGACGAGCGCGTCGCCTTGCTGGAGGCGTATGTCGGACTGCGTGACAACCGGCGCCACAAGCCCGGCCGCGCGTTCGAGCGGACCGACTATCGCTTCGACGTGCTCGCCGACTATGGCGCATTCCGCGACCTGCAGCGTCATCGCATGCTGACCATCGAATGGCAGCCGCTTTCGCCACGCCACGGCTACGACGTTCCCGAGGCGGTCACTGAAGCGGGCCTGGCGTCGCAGTACGAGGAGGCGATGGCTCGCTCGGGCGAGCTCTACGAGGTGCTCGAGTCGCGGTTCCCCGAGCAGGCGCCATACGCGGTTGCGCTCGCCTATCGCGTGCGCTTCGTCATGCAGATGAACGCCCGCGAGGCAATGCACCTGCTCGAGCTGCGCACCTCGCCCCAGGGCCATCCGTCGTACCGTCAGGTCGGTCAGGAGATGCACCGGCTCATCGCCGAGGAAGCTGGCCACCATGCGCTGGCGGACTCGATGAGCCACGTCGATCACACGACCTACGAGCTCGAACGCCTGTCGGCGGAGCGGGCCGCCGAGCGTCGCCGGACCGCCAACCGGTGAAGCCCGGTTCGAGCAAAAAAGTTCGCGCCGCCCTGAGCAGCGACGACGCGCGACGACGCTGGTCACAGGGGTGGCCTTTTCCGATGCGCCGCTTGACAGGACCCCGCGTTGTCGGGCGTACTACTCCTCGCCCTTGCACCGTGGAGCCGGTCGTGGGCCTTTCCGGTGTCGAAGCTTCAGACCATCATCGAGAGCAAGCGGTCTGAGCAGCATCGTTCGGAAGGGGCGGTGAGGGGCGTAGGGGAGGGAGTCCAGGAGACCAAGTAGAGAACGCTGGAATAACCCCGCCGCTCGAACGGTGTGGGCCAAACAGTGGCCCCAACGGTCTCTTGGATCCCCCTCTCCCGGGTCGCTCCCCGGCTTTCCGCCCGCGCGATTCCTTGCGTCCCGCCTGCGTCGGGTGTGACGGATGTCCCTCGGGAATGTCCGGATGGCCCGGTCCGTTGTGCAGCACCTCTGGGGCCCGGCGTTATACTCCGCGGCCCCACAGCCCGGGAACCGGCCGATTCGCGAGACGCAGCGGTCTCCTGGTGGCGAACTTCGTGCGACCGTCTCGCGGAGCCGAACATGAGTAAGGAAGAGTTCGAGGACGACGCCGAGGTACAGCTCGAAGACGTCCCCGAGGACGAGGCCGATCTCGACGAGGACGCCCTCGACGACGATCTCGCAGTCGAGGACGATCTGGCCGACGATCTCACGCTCGACGAAGACCTCGATGTCGAGGTCGAGGTGGAAGCTCCCGACACCAGCGTCGCGGTCGAAGTCGAGGCGGCCGAGGAGCCGACCGAGACCGCCGACGAGGACGATGACGCGCTCGACCTCGACGAGGAGCTCCATCCCGACGACGTCGAGGAGCCGCTCGACGTGCTGCTCCAGGAGCGCACCGCGAGCGCGAAGCTCGAGGATGAAGAGGAAGAGCTCGAGGACGAGGAAGTCGACGTCGACGATCGGGGAGAGGGGCCGACCAAGATCCTGCCTCGCCGCCCGGGCGAGTTCCTGTGCTCCTCGTGCTTCCTGGTGCTGCCGCGCAGCCAGCTGGCCGACCCCGAGCGGATGCTCTGTCGCGACTGCGCGTAACGCTTGCTGCGGGGAGGCGGAGGGAGATCGACGGCGGACTCAGACAGTGGACGTCGCGACCTTCGGCTGACGCCGAAATGTCGGCACTTCGTGGTCGCCCTCGCAAGCTCGGGCTCCTGCGGCGACGGTCGGCAAAGCGCCGTCGCCGCGCCGTCCAAACTCGCCGACGCCGATCCCCCTCCGCCTCCCCGTGATGTAACGATGACCGCGTGATTGGGCCATTGCGCGATCGTTCCGCGCGGCCGCGATTGTTGGCGGCCGTGGGGTCGGGGGTGCTGCTGGCACTCGCGTTTCCGGGGCTCGACCTCGGTCCGCTCGCGCTGGTCGCGTTGGTGCCGCTGCTGTGGGCCTGGCGGGACGCGACACCGGGACGCGCTGCGCTGTACGGGTTCGTCTTCGGGCTCGCCTTCTTCGGCGTGCTGATGTACTGGCTCTGGTACTTCGGGCCGTTCGCGATCGTTGCGTTGGTCGTCGCGTGCTCGGCGTACACGGCGTTGAGCGGGTTCCTCGTCGGCGGCTTCGCCGAGCTCGGGATCCGGAGCCCATGGATCACGGCGGCGGCGTGGGTGGTGCCGGAAGTGTTGCGGGGCCGGTTCCCGTTGGGGGGCATGCCTTGGGGTGAGGTCGGTGCCGCCCTCCACGACGTCGCGCCGGCGCGAGCACTCGCGAGTTGGGGCGGCGTCGCGCTCGTGTCGTTCCTGGTGGTCGCGGCGAACGGTTTCGTGCTCGACCTCGTGCACGCGCTGCGCGCCGGAAGGTCGCGGTGGCTATGGCGCGCCGCCGCCGGGCTCGCCGCCGTCGCCTTGGTCGCGGTCGTCGGGGACGTGTTCCGCTACGACCCCTCACCGAGCGGGCAGCTGCGGGTCGCACTGCTCCAAGGGAATGATCAGAACCGCGACCTGGAAGGGCTGGAGCGCGACACGTACCTGCCCGAGAGCCACCTGCAGCTCGCGGACACCCTGCTGGGACCGTACGACCTCATCGTGTTCCCGGAGTCGTCCTTGGGTGACCTCGATCCGCAAGCGGACGCGGCGCTGCGGTCGCGCCTCGTCGCTGTCGGCGAGGCACACGATGCCGACGTGCTCGTGAACGCGATCGTCGAAGTGCCCGGCGACGACGACCGGGTGTGGAACATGAACCTCCTCTACGAGCCCGACGGCACCCTGCAGGGGCGCTATGCCAAACAGCATCTGGTGCCCTACGGCGAGTACGTCCCCGGCCGCCGCTTTCTCGGTTTCATCGAGCAGCTCGAGCAGATCGAACGTGACTTCACGCCCTCGGTCCCGGGCTTGAAG
>JAPSGP010000453.1 GCA_031177445.1 Acidimicrobiia bacterium | reverse complement strand
GCTTCGCGGAGTCGGGCGAAATAAAGCAGCGTCACCATGAACGAATTATGCGGCTAAACCCACATGCCGGAGGACGAAGCCGGCGATATCGGCCGTAGCCGACGGGACCCCGGTACTCGGCCCGGACCGCACGGATGCCCCCGCCGGCAGCGACGCGCGCCAGCTCGTCCTCGACGGCGGCGAACGCGACCGCGTTGTTCACGTGCCCGAGCACGTCGACGTCGCTCGCCCGCAGCGGCCAGTCCCGGGCCGGCGCGCCCGGCGGGGGGCCGGGCAGGGCGAGGCGGGCGCTGACCCGCGGCAGCCCGTCGCCCCAGATGGTGGCGAACCGGGGGTCAAGGGGCGCCGGGTGACCCCGAGCATCGAGGTGCACCCAGATCGCGCTCGATTCGACGCCGGCGTCGGCTCCGGTGACGAGGGTCCGTCGCTGCGCCCACCGGCTCCCGACACCGGTACAGCTCGTCGCCAGCTCGATCTCGTCGCCGAATCGCGGGAGGCGCGTCACCGCGAGCTCGACCCGCCGGACCACCCATCGCCCGTCGGTGACTCCGGCGTCCACGACGTCGTCCCAGGCGATGTCCTGCAGGTAGCGCGCGAGCGCGTCGAGACGCAGTCGCCCGGACGCGGTGACGTCGCCCAGTCGCACCCGTCTCGACCGACGGACCTCGCGCACTCGGGACAGGCGAAGCCTGCTCGTCAGAGGACGAGCTCGGCCATGGTCCGCAGCGTGGCGACGTCGCCGCTGATGAGCATGGTCGTGACCGCGGTCTCGTGCCACCGCTCGAGATCGTCGCGAATCTTCTCTCTGGGACCGACGAGCGCGGTCTCCTCGACCAGCGAGAGCGGCACGGCGGCGGCGGCTTCGGTCTTCTTGCCTTCGAGGTACAGGTCCTGGATCTGCTTCGCCTCGTCTGGGTACCCCATGCGCGCGAACACCTCGTTGTGGAAGTTCACATCGCGCGCGCCCATGCCTCCGATGTACAGCGCGAGCACGGGGCGGTAGAAGCTCGCCGCCTCCTCCACGTCGTCGTGGATGATCACCGGCACGATGCACGCCACCTCGAACTCCTCGGGCGTGCGGCGGGCGCCAGGCCGGGCGAACCCCTCGGCGAGTGCCGAACGGTAGAAGCTGTCCTCCTTGGTCGAATAGAAGAGCGCGTGCCAGCCGTCGGCGATCTCGGCGGTCAGGGCGACGTTCTTCGGGCCCTCGGCGGCGAGGTAGATCGGGATGTCCTCCCGCAGCGGGTGCACGATCGACTTCACCGGCTTCCCGAGGCCGGTGCCGCCCGCGTACGGAAGCTGGTAGTGGGCACCGTCGTACGTCACCGGCTCGTCACGGGCGAAGACCTTGCGCACGATGTCGACGTACTCACGCGTGCGCGCCAGGGGCTTCGGGTAGGGCAGGCCGTACCACCCCTCGACGACCTGGGGACCGGACGCGCCCAGACCGAGGATGAAGCGCCCGTTCGTCAGGTGGTCCATGGTGATGGCGGCCATGGCCATGGCCGTGGGCGTGCGCGCCGACATCTGGCAGATCGACGTGCCGAGCTGCATGCGGGTCGCCTGCGACCCCCACCATGCGAGGGGCGTGAGCGCGTCCGACCCGTAGGCCTCGGCGGTCCACATCGAGTCGTAGCCGAGCCGGTCGGCCTCGGCAACGAGCGCCGGCACGTTCGCCGGCGGCCCCGCGCCCCAATACCCGATCTGCAAGCCCAGCTTCACGGTCGTGCCGCGCTCAACCCGACTGGGTGCCGACCCGCAGCTCGCGGAACGGCATGCTCTTGTTGCGATCGGCGTCGGGCTCCTTCGGCAACCCGAGCACACGCTCGCCGATGATGTTCTTCTGGATCTCGTCGCTCCCGCCGTAGATCGACACCGCCGGCGCGAACAGCGCCATCTCCTGCAGGGCTCCGTGCAGCGGCGCGTCCCGCCCCGCCAGCATCCCCTGGGCGCCGATGATCTCCAGGCCCAAGTCGCGCGACAAGCGGGTGATGCGGCTCATCATCAGCTTGGCGGTGTTGGCTTCCGGTCCCGGCGCGCGCCCCTGCGCCTTCGCCGCCCGTGATCGCATCGCCGTGAACCGACCGATCTCGGTGAGGATGTGGAGCTCGGCGAGTCGCTGGCGGATCAGCGGGTCGTCGTTGCGTCCGAACTCGCGCGCCACGTCCTGCAGCATCTGCGTGGACTTCGGCTGGGTGCCGGTGACACGAGGTGCCGGCGCGCGCGCCAGGTCACCCACGCGGCGACCGAGCATGCGCGCCTTCGCACCCGGTGCGGCACCACCGACGGCGCCGCTACCGCCCGAGCCCAGGCCGGCGCGCTCGTTCGCCAGCGTGGTGTTGGCCACCGCCCAGCCCTCGTTCACGCCACCGATGCGCGCCGTTTCGGGCACGCGCGCATCGTCGAAGAACACCTCGTTGAACAGCGCCCGGCCCGTCATCTCGCGCAGCGGGCGCACGTCGATGCCGGGCTGGTCCATCTCGATGGCGAAGTACGTGATGCCCTTGTGCTTGGGCGCGTTCGGGTCGGTGCGGGCGATGAGCATCCCGAGATCGGCGACCTGGGCTCCCGAGGTCCAGACCTTCTGGCCGTTGACGACCCATTCGTCGCCGTCGCGCTCGGCCCGGCACTGGAGGCTGGCCAGATCGGAGCCGGCGCCGGGCTCGCTGAACAGCTGGCACCATCCCTCCTGGCCGTTGAGGATGGGCTCGAGG
>JAPSGP010000167.1 GCA_031177445.1 Acidimicrobiia bacterium | reverse complement strand
GACGACGATGGTGCCGAGGCTCGTCTCCGCAGCCCGGATCGTGGCCGGTCCCTGCGCGGCGGTGGTCGCCGGCGCGCTCGCGGCAGTCGTGCGTGGCGTGTCCGCCCGCGTGGATTCCGATCTCGATTGGTTGTCATCCCCGTCGTCCCCGCAGGCGGCGAGGATCAGCGCGCCCGCCAGGAGCAACCCGATCAACCGCTTCATGGCGCCCCCCTTCTCGTCGGTACTACGGACGAGCCCAGCCGATGGCTTGCGTGGGAGGCGGTCAGCGTGTGACCGGCGGGTGCAGCTCACGCTCGTGGCTCGGCCCATTCTCGGCCGTTGTGTCGGCATCAGGACGTGCTCTCACTCTGGCCCGAGGACTCGGCCTGACCGACGAGCGCGTGCGACTCAGCGAGCGCGCCACGCCCGGCGGAGCCGGTCACTCACCGAAAAGACGCCTGCGAACGCAGTCCCCGCTCCGGGGACCGCGGCCAGCGCGAGCCCGACGCGCCGGCCGACACTCGGCCGCACGTTGAAGACGTCCCGCAGGATCCTGCGTCCGCGGCGACGGTCGGCGGCGAGGGCGCGCCGACCGTTCTTCCACGCGCGGCTCAGGATCACGGCGTCGGTGCGCGGGTCCCGCCCGTACCACCGCAGCAGCACGCGAGCCCGCGTTTCGTGGCGCGCCGCCGCGTACGCGGGATTGCGGGACAGGCTCGAGCCGAGGATGCGGTAGTTCACGAGCTCACCCGGCAGGTACCGGAACTCGTAGCGGTCGGCGAGCTTCAGCCACATGTCCAAGTCCTCGTAGGACAGCGTCTCGTCGTACCCGCCCACTTCTTCGATCGCCGCCCGCCGGGTGAGCACCGTGGGCGCCGGCAAGTAGTTGTGTCTGACCAGCTGCTCGAAGATGCGGCCCTCGGCGGGGGGCTTGCCGGGGCGGAACCACGGGCCGAGCGGACGGCCGTGCTCGTCGATCTCCCGCATGTTGCTGAAGACCGCGACCGTCGTTTCGTCGAGCTGCTCGAAGAAGCGGTACTGGCGCTCGAGCTTGTCGGGCTCGTAGAAGTCGTCGCCCGAGAGCCCGGCGACGAACTCCCCGCGGCAACGGCTCAGCGCGCGGTTGCGGCTCGCGCAGATGCCGAGGTTGCGTTCGTTGACGTACATCCGGGTCTCGACCGGGGCGCTCGGCAACCAGGCCCGGATCCGCTCGGCGGTCCGGTCCGAGGAGCAGTCGTCGACGACGAGGACCTCGAAGTCGGCGAACGTCTGCTTCGAGATCGACGCCAGGCACTCGTCGACGAAGCGCTCGTGGTTGTAGGCGTGCACCACGAGGCTGATCGCGGGCGCGGTCACGACGTGGTGCTGGACGCGAGCGCGCGCTGCTCCCGCTCCCACTTCGTGCGCCAGCGCCAGCGCCGCCACGCGGCCCGGCTGAGGCGTGACTGCAGCGTGGCCAGCGGCGCGAGCGGGGTGTCGATCAGGGAGGCGTCGTACCACGGGCGCCAGTGGGTCCCCGGACCGAACCGCAGCCGACGGCCGACGGTGATCCGGTTCCCGACGGCCACGCGCGTCTCGTCGGTCTCGTTGCACACGGAGGCATGGAGGCTGTCGCTGTCGAACAAGAAGGTGTCGCCGCGCTCGAGCGCGGGGCTGACGAACCGGCCGGGATCGGCGTCGCTGCCCTCGAAGACCATGATCGAGTTGCCCTCGCGTACCGGGCCGACGGCGCTCCACAGCGAGCGGCTGTTGCGGGCATGCGAGAGCCAGAAGTCGCGGTGGGGCTCGGCGGGGAGCATGTGCCCGAACAGGTGCTTCGCCTCCATGACCTCGGGCGAGCGCTGGGCGACCCCGTACGGCACCATCGCCCGCACAAAGGTACGGGCGCAGATGAAGTAGTGCGGTCGGGGTGGCGTCGTGACCGCTTCCACGAGCGCGCGCGAGACGGGGACGGCGAGCTCGAGCGTGCGGGGACCGAGCCGGGCGATCAACGCCGCGACCTCGTCGGCGTCGAGGAACTCATGCAGACGCTCGAGACCCGCGGCGCGGACGTCCTCGGCCACCGCCGGCGAGCGCAGCGCGGCGATCTCGTCCAGGAACAGCTCGCTGAGCTGGTCGAGGTAGCCCACCTCGGCCAGCGCGCCCTCGAGCACGACCGGCGTGTGGAGCGAGATCGCCAGCGCGCGGTCGATCGGGATCTGCTCGCGGGTGCCGTCGAAGTCGAGCTGGAACGCGCGCATCACCGCTCGATCAGCCGATCTCGGCATCCACCGCTCGGGCAGGCGCGCCCCGCACCATCGTCCGGGCGGGGACGTCGCGGGTCACGAGCGCGCCGGCGGCGACGATGGCGTCGTCGCCGATCCGCAGGCCGGGCAGGATCGTGGCCCCGACCCCGACAGTGACGCGGTCGCCGAATGCCGGCCCTCGCACCCGGTCGGCCGAATACGGCAAGAAGCCGACCGCGTTGTCGCTCGCCATGCCGACGTGCACGCTCACGAAGCACTCGTCGCCCATGCGGGTGCCGGAGGCAACGTGGGTGTGGTCGTAGATCCGGCAGCCGTCGCCGAGCTCGCAGTCGGGATGCATCGAGACGAAGCGACCGACGATGCAGCGGGCGCCGGTCCGGCAGCCCTCCCGGATCGACGCCGAGTCGCCCACGAGCGAGTCGGTGCCGATCGTCACGCCCTCGTAGATCACGGCGTGGGCGCCGACCGAGCACGCGCCGCCGAGGCGCACCGGGCGGCCCGGGACCGGCACCCGACTGAGGGCGCGGCTGCGCCCTGGCGGCTTGCCGATCACGGCACCAGGGAAGAGCTCGCTGCCGGTGCCGATCACCACGTCGCCTGCGATCACGACGTGTGGGTGCAGCCGCACGCCGTCCTCGAGCGTGACTCCGCGTCCGACGACGCAGTAGGGGCCGATCTCGACGTGGGCGCCGATCTGGTCGGTCTCGACGTCTGCGAGCTCGTGTATCCCGGCGATGACCAAGACGGGAGGACCTTCCTGCCTGACTGGGATCGACAGTCTGGCACGCCGGCATTTGAGGGCACTGGGATCGGAGCGCCGGAAAGCCTGCCGGTGCGAAGGGGGGCCGCGGCTCCGCATTTCACCGGATGAGCGATCTGCCCTACGGTGTGGCCCGTGCTGATGAGCCGATGAGCAGGGACGGGTAGTCGGCATGGCTGGTCTTCTCGGCCGTGACCTGGCCATCGATCTGGGTACCGCCAACACGGTCGTCTACGTGCGCGGCCAGGGCATCGTGCTCGACGAGCCCTCGGTGGTCGCGATCGACACCCGCGTCAAACGTCCGCTGGCGGTGGGGGCCGAAGCGAAGCGCATGCTCGGCCGGACGCCGGGCCACATCGACGCCGTCCGCCCGCTCAAGGACGGCGTCATCGCCGACTTCGACGTGTGCGAAGCGATGCTGCGCGGCTTCATCGCCCGCGTCCACCAGCGCCGCTGGGCCAAGCCCCGCATGGTGATCTGCGTGCCCTCGGGCGTGACCGGCGTGGAGCTGCGCGCCGTGCAGGAGGTCGCCGAGTTCGCCGGGGCGCGCAAGCCTGTCCGCACCATCGAGGAGCCGATGGCGGCGGCCATCGGTTCCGGGCTGCCGGTGGAGGCACCGACCGGCAACATGGTCATCGACATCGGTGGCGGCACGACCGAGGTTGCGGTGATCTCGCTCGGTGGCATCGTCGCCGGCCTGTCGATCAAGGTCGCCGGTGACGAGATCGACGAGGCGATCGTGAGCCTGTGTAAGCGCGAGTACTCGCTCGGGATCGGCGACAGCACCGCCGAGCAGCTCAAGTCGGCGCTCGCCAGCGCGTGGCCGCTGAAGGAAGAGCTCTACGCCGAGGTGCGGGGGACCGACCTCGTCGGCGGACTGCCCAAGTCGATCACGATCTCGACGGTGGAGCTGCGGGACGCGATCGAGGGCCCGGTCGAGACGATCGTCGACGCGGTGCGCGAGGTGATCAACCGCACGCCGCCGGAGCTGGCGGCCGACATGATGGAGCACGGGATCGTTCTGACGGGCGGCGGCTCGCTGCTCCACGGGCTCGACGCCAAGATCGCGGCCGAGACCGGCATGCCCACCCGGCGAGCCAAGAACCCGCTCTACTCGGTCGTGCTCGGCGCCGGCCGCTACCTGGACTCGATCTAGGCATCCCGCCCAGCTCCCGTCGAAGCCGCCAGCGGAAGCGGGCAGCTATTCCGGGGTGAGCGTCAGGGTCACGTCGACGTTGCCTCGCGTTGCTTTCGAGTACGGGCACACCTCGTGTGCTCGCTCGATGAGCGACTGCGCCTTCTCGTGCCCGACCCCGGGCAGTTCAGCCTCGATCGCGACGGTGAGCCCGAAGCCACCACGGTCGTCGGGGCCGATCCCGACGGCGACCGTGACCGCGGACTCGCTCACGTCGATCTGCTGCGCGCCGGCAACCAACTTCAGCGCGCTGTGAAAGCAGCCGGCGTACCCGGTGGCGAACAGCTGCTCCGGGTTCGTTCCCTTGCCGCCCGGACCGCCGAGCTCCTTCGGGATCACCAGCTGCACGTCCACGTTGCCGTCCGAGGATGCCGACCGGCCTTCGCGCCCGCCCCAAGCGGTCGCCTCCGCGGTGTACAGAGCTTCCATGTTGCCCCTCCGCTGCACCGACCCGTAGCCATTCGATCATCGTCGGAATGTCAAGGGTCGATGTGCGCGGCACACTGGGTGGACTGGTCACATCTGCGGCCCGCACAGGAGGCTTCGATATGGCGACATTCGGGATCATCCACCGCTTCCGGGGCGGCACACGCGAGCAGTACGAGAACTCTCTGCAGGCAGTGCATCCCGATGGCGGGAAGAGCCTCCCCGACGGGCAGATGCTCCACCTCGCGGGCCCGTCCGGAGACGACTGGGTGGTGATGGCCGTGCACCAGTCGAAGGAGTCGTGGGAGCGCTTCCGCGACGACTCGTTGCTGCCCGGCCTCGGACGCGTTGAGAACGGACTTCCCGGCCCGCCCGACGAGACGACGTTCGAGGTCACCAACTTCCAGACTGCGCACCGCACGGACTGACGTCGGACTTCAGCTCGCTGGGACGTGTGCCGCCGAGGGCGCGTCCCGTCCGCGTCGCTTACGCTGCTGACCCAGTGACCACCGCGCCGTGGATCGATTTCCTGTCGGGCGACTTCTATGGCGAGCGTGCGCGCGACGCCTACGCGTGGATGCGCCAGCACGCGCCGGTGTACTTCGACGAGATAAACGGCGTGTGGGGCGCCGCCGCCTACGACGACGTGGTCGCGGTCGGACGGGCCCCGGACACGTTCTCGAACGCCGGTGGGACGCGCCCGGACACCGGGCCCCTGCCGTGGATGATCGACATGGACGCGCCCGACCATCGCAAGCGGCGTAAGCTCGTGAGCAGCGGGTTCACACCGGCGCAGGTCCGGGGGCGGGTCGATCGCATCGCTCGGATCTGCGACGAGCTCATCGACGCGGTGTGCGAGCGGGGCGAGTGCGACCTCGTGGCCGACCTCGCCGCCCCGCTGCCGCTGATCGTCATCGGCGATCTGCTCGGCGTCCCGGCCGAGGATCGCGCCGACCTGCTGCGGTGGTCGGACGACCTGCTCGGTTCGCTCGGCAACACGGACGAGCGCATCCAGGCTGCCGCCACCGCGTTCGGCGAGTACTACGAGTACGCGCAGCGGGCGATCGCCGAGCGCCGGGAGCGACCCGGCGACGACCTCGTCAGCGTGTTCGTGCACGCCGAGGTCGACGGCGACCGGCTCGACGAGCACGAGGTGATCATGGAGTCGCTGCTGCTCCTGGTCGGCGGCGACGAGAGCACCCGCCACGTGATCAGCGGCGGCATGGAGCTGCTGTGCTGCCATCCCGGCGAGCGCGCCAAGCTCGCTCGTGATCCGGCGCTCGTCCCGTCAGGGGTCGAGGAGATGCTGCGCTACGTGTCGCCGGTGAAGAACATGACCCGAACGATCACGCGCGACGTCGAGCTCGGCGGGCAGCTGCTGCGGGCCGGCGACAAGCTGCTCCTGCTCTACGAGTCGGCCAACCACGACGAGGCGCACTTCGCCGACCCGGAGCGCTTCGACGTCGAGCGCGCGCCGAACGACCATCTCGCCTTCGGCTTCGGCAACCACTTCTGTCTCGGCGCCAGCCTCGCCCGGCTCGAGATCGCGACCATGACCGAGCGACTGCTGCGGAGATTGCCCGACCTCGAGCTCGCGTCCGACGAGCCGCTGCCGCGCTTCCTCGGCGCGCTGGTGAAGATGCCGGTCCGCTTCAAGCCGACCGCACCTGCCTCGCCGGCCTGACCGGCCGCCAACTGCGCGAGAGGCCGCCGTACACTCCGGCGGTGCGTCGACTCGCGGCCGCGCTCGTCGCCGCGTGCGTCGTCAGCGGAGCGGGTGCCTGCAGCAACGGTGACGACCGAACGGACACGGCGCCCACGGATCCGGCGACCACGACCGGTGCCGCACCCGCCACGACCGTCGCGCCCGTCGCGTCCGAGTCACGAGGTCCCCGTGGCTCCGGTCGGACCGTCACGTTCGCCTTCGGCGGCGACGTGCACTTCGTCGATCACATTGCCGTCCAGCTCGAGGCGGATCCCGACCAGGTCCTCGCACCGATCGCACCGGTGCTGTCCGGCGCCGATCTCGCGATGGTCAACCTC
>JAPSGP010000452.1 GCA_031177445.1 Acidimicrobiia bacterium | reverse complement strand
AGCACCAGCGTGGCGCGCCCCGACTCGAACAAGGCGGCGTCGCCGGAGGTCTCGGGCCGGTCGGCGATCACATAGATCTGGAGGTGCGGGTCCGCCGGCGGTCGGTAGTGCTCGGCTTCGACGGTGCCCAATCCGACCAGGACGACGTCGGCGTTCGCCCGCAGGGCGTTGAACACCGCGTGGTCCTCTCGATTGCCGAGACCGCCCGACAGCCCGGTCACGGCGCTGCCGCCGTCGGCGGAGCTGATCATGTTCAAGCGGACGAAGGCGCGGTCGCTCGGACGCGATTCCGGCAGCGCAACATGCTCGGCGACGAGCGAATCCGGGGTTGGACAGTGCTCGAAGTCCAGAACCCGCACGGCGCGGACTCTACGCCGGGGGCGGTAGGTTGCGGACGTGCTTGGCCGGCTGGTCACGATCCTGTTGGTCGCGCAGCTCGGGCTCGTCGTCTGGAATCTCCGTGTCGTACGACGACCGGCGACGCGGCACTGGGGTCACGGGGCGCCATTGATCAGCGTGCTCGTGCCCGCACGCGACGAGGAGACCACGATCGGTCCGTGCATCCGTGCCCTGCTGGCACAGGACTATCCGAATCTCGAGATCGTCGTCCTCGACGACGGTTCCAGCGACGGCACCGTTGCGGCATTGGCAAAGTTTCGCGACGCGCCACTTCGTGTCGTGTCGGGCGCGCGTCTCCCCACGGGCTGGACGGGAAAGAACTGGGCGTGTCACCAGTTGGTGGTGCAGGCGAGCGGCGACGTGCTCTGCTTCGTCGACGCCGACACGCTCCTCAGTACGAAAACCCTCTCGTGCGTCGCCGGCGAGCTCTACGACAACGACCTGGGACTGGTCTCGATGCTCCTGCGCACCGAGACGGGCACCGCCGCCGAGGCGATGCTCATGCCGGCGGTGAACTACGCCTTGCTCGCGCTGCTGCCGGCCACGCTGATCGAGCGGCAGGGGAGCGAGCAGGTGGCGGTTGCCCTCGGCCCCTTCATCATGGTGACCAGAGAGGCGTACGTCGCGGCCGGTGGCCACGCGGCCGAGCCCGCCCACATCGTCGACGACATGCGCCTGGCCCGGGCCGTCAAGGCGGCGGGCTACCCGGTGGCGCTGCGCAACGGCACCAGCCTCGTGACGACCCGCTGGTACACCGGGTTTCACGAGATCTGGGACGGCTTCTCGAAGAACGCGTACGGCGGTGTCAGCTACAAGCCGGGCGTGGTGTTCGCGGCGTTGTTCGTCGTCGTGCCCCTGCTCCTTTTCCCGTTCCTCGCGCTCGGCGCCGGTCTCACCACCGGGGGCGCACTCGCGATCCCAGCGCTCCAGGTGAGCCTGATCCTGTCGACCCGCACGATCACCTCCCGAGCCGGAAAGGATCCACTGTGGTCGGTCCCGTTCCATCCGGTGATGGTGAGCGTCTGGGCGGGCACGCTCGTCCGATCGGCGCTGCTCGCCCGCAGCGGCCGCGAGATCGAATGGAAGGGCCGCCAATACGCGACGCGGCCACCGGACGTGTCCTCGGGCTGAGCGCAGATGGCGAGCGCGGCGACGAACCGGACGGGGATCACCAAATCCCGGCTCGAGACCTTCTCCGACGGCGTGCTCGCCATCGTCATCACGCTGTTGGTGATCGAGATCCGCCCGCCCGAAGTCGGTGCGGGGGAGACGCTCGCCGAGGCGCTGTGGGACCATTGGCCGAGCTACCTCGCCTACTTCCTGGCGTTCGCCCAGATCGGTGTGATCTGGCTGAACCACCACCGGCTGTTCGATCAGGTGCGGAGCGTCGACGGCCCGCTGTTGCTGCTCAATCTCAACCTGCTCATGTGGATCGCGCTGATCCCGTTCCCGACCGCGGTCGTCGCCGACAATCTGCAGGAGGGCGGCGCGTCGGCCGAGACCGCAGTTGCGCTGTTCAGTGGTCTTCTCGTCATCAACGCGATCTCGTTCACCGGGCTCTACGCCTGGATCACCCACGACGCGCGGCTCGTGCACGAGCTCCCGCCGCGGGACGTGGTGCGCGCTGCCCGGATCCGCTTCGGGATCGGGCTGGGGTTCTATTCGCTCGCGTTCGCGATCTCGTTCGCCGCGCCGTACGTCGCGCTCGTGATGCACGCACTCAGCGCCGGCTACTACGCCTTCGACCAGGCGACATTGCAGTCGTCACCGGCGGACTGAGGAGCTACCACCGGGTTCGTATGTGTCACTGACAAGGTTCGACCGAGAACGGAGCGGACGATGCCGATCTCGCCGTGGACGACCGCCGTGCAGCCCGAGCCGGGAGCCGAAGCGATCGTGCTCGGCACGCGGCTCGAGCTGCGCTCGTACCGTCACATCCCGGGCTTCCTCCGAGCGGCGATGCGGGTGCGACGGCAGGTGCAGGGATCGGAACGCGCGTTCGGGGTGTCGCTCCTCGCCCAGCCGCTGCGGAAGACGTTCTGGACGCTGTCGGCGTGGTCCGACCAGGGCGCGCTCGACCGGTTCGTGCGCACGTCACCCCACATCGAGGTGATGGCTCGGTACCACGATCGGTTGCGCGAGGCTTCGTTCACGACCTGGCCGCGGAGTGCCGGCGAGCTCCCTCGGGCGAACAGCAACGCCAAGGAGCTGTGGCGCGAAGCCAAGGCACGGCTCGCGACGTCGACGACCGAAGGAGCGTGATGAGCGACACACAGATCTCGCTCGACGGATGGGACATCGGCAAGTTCGACGACACGGAGTGG
>JAPSGP010000166.1 GCA_031177445.1 Acidimicrobiia bacterium | reverse complement strand
GCACGCGCATCCAGTCGGCGTCGTGCCAGTCGTAGTCGAGGTCGCCGACGACCGAGGCGGTGAGCGGCGGCGGCTCGGTCGCGAAGGCGAACGGATCGGCCTTGTCGATCATGTCCGCGCCGGTGTCGAGATGCAGCTTGTAGCGCTGGCCCACCTGCAGCTTCGGCACCGGGCCCGACCAGATGCCGGAGTGGGGGACTGGAGTGAGCGGGTGCTCGCCGGGAGCCCAGTCGTTGTGGTCGCCGATGACCGACACGGCGCGGGCGTTGGGCGCCCAGGTCGTGACGCGGGTGCCGGCCTCGCCCGGGTGCGCGCCCAGCACGTCGTAGAGCCGGAAGTGGCGGCCCTCGTGGAAGAGATGGACGTCGGTCGAGCTGGTCATGCCGGAACCTCCTTCCGTCGGGCGTGGTCGAGACGCCCGAGCGTGGCGGCGATCGCGGGTGCGCCGAGGTCCTCGAGGCTGCGCGCCGGCCGGCGGCGGAAGTTGGCCCGCACGTCGCCGGTGGTGCCGGGCAGGTTCTGCTGGTACCGCTCCAGTGCGAGGTCTTCGACCGACACGAGCACGACGTCGGCGTCGCTCGCACCCAGCTCCGCGAGGAGCGCGCCGAGGACCATGCGGCACACCTCGTCGGTCTCGAGTTCGGCCACGATGCGATCCGGAAGCAGGCCGCGGGAAGCGAGATCGCGCACGAGCGCAGCCCGCAGCTCGGCTCGTCCGCGCTTTTCGCGAGACGCTTCGCGCTCGGTCGCAACGCCGTGGCGGAGGCGATCGTCCACGTCGGCACCCGACCAGAAGCCGGCGAAGGTCGCGATGTCGTGGGTGTTCAGCCCCGCGACCGATCGGTGCGGCGGGCGCGCCATCACCGGAGCCTTGGTGGTGTCCATCGCGAACTGCCCGACGAACGTGCTCCGAAGGTTGTGACGTGCCAGCGCGCGGTCGACCTCGCGCGGGACGGTCCCGAGATTCTCACCCGCCAGTGCCGCACCGTGCCGGTCGGCTTCCAGACAGGCGACCGCGTACAGCTGCTCGGCCGGATACTGCACATACGCACCTTCGTCGGGCGCCGCGCCGTCGGGTACCCACCACAGCCGGTGGAGCCCCATCACGTGATCGATGCGCAGCATGCCCGCGTACCGGAGGTGGTGTGCGAGGGTCGCCCGCAGGTCGCGGTAGCCGGTCCGGCGCATGCCGTCGGGATGCGGCGGTGGAAAGCCCCAGTTCTGCCCGCGGTGGAAGAACTCGTCGGGCGGCGCCCCGACGCTGGCGCCGGTGGCGAAGGCCTCGGGCTCGTGGTGCACGTCGAATCCGGCGGGGTGCGTTCCCAGCGGGAGATCGAGGTAGAGCGACTGGCTCCGAGCCCGCAGATCCGACGCCAGGCCCGCGACCTGCTGCTCGGTGACGAACTGGGCGTAGACGTGATAGCGAGTGTTGAGCGACTCGTTGCCCGGCTCGAAGCCGGCGCGAAAGCGGGCGTACTCGACGACCTCGGGACGCGCCCGCACGAACTCGTCGAGCTCCGACCGACGACGGCCGCCGGCGTGCTCGAGCCGTTCGGCGGCCCGTGCGAGCAGGGGCCGCTTCCGTGCCATGAGCGCCGGCAGGTCGACGTACCCGCCGGCGTCGACGGGCACGTCGACCATTGCCTCGCCGCTGAGCTCGGGCAGTCGCGTGCAGTCGACGTAGACCTCGTTCCACCAGCGACGGCTGACCGGTCGGTACGGGCTCGGGTCGTACGGTTGGTCGAGGAAGGTGGCGAGCAGCGGCAGGGTGGCGACGACCGAACCGCCGCACGCCGAGGTCCACTCCGCCAGGCGTCCGAAGGCCCCGTAGTCGGCGGCCCGCCCGTCCCCGCTCCACAGTCCGTACATCGGGGCGAAGACCCCCCAACTGCGGCGGGGTTCGGGGTCGGGAGCCTTCCACGGCGCCACGACCAGCAACGCCTCGGCCGACGCGCGCCCGACTTCGATCCGTGCCTGGTGGTAGCCCGCCGGGAGCCGGATTGGAAGTCGCACCGGCACGCTCGGTCCAAGGTGGGGCTCGATCTCCAGCAGCCGGCAACCGAAGGTCTCGCCCGCTTCGGTGGTGATGTCGACGGTGCCTCCCGCGGGCGCGCCGTCCGGCAGGTGCAGCGTCAGCTCGGCGGGCGCATCCGCCTGCGCGACGACGACGCTCGGGAGCACCGGGGAGGCGCATTCCGACGTCGCCGCCAGCAGCGCCGGAGCTTCCCCGGCGCGGTCGATCGGGAGCCCGAGCGCCCGCAGGACGCCGATCAGGGTCTCCACCGAGGCCGTACGTTGCATCCCGGTGACATCGCGATAGCGCAGCGACACGCCGCGCGTTCGCGCGAGCTCGCGCACGGCCGCGTTGCTCATCGCGCACCGGTGTCGAGCAGCTCGAGCACGCCGTCGAGCGGCACCTGCATCCACTCGGGCCGGTGCGACAGCTCGTAGCCGAGCTCGTAGACGGATTTCTCGAGCAGGGAAACCCGCAACGAGATCTCGCGGTCGGCATCGGAGGCCGGCAGAAGCGCCGGTGGCACGGTCGCGACGTAGCCGCGCAGGTACGCGGCCGACACCCAGCTGGTCCACAGTCGCGCCCACACGCCGTATCGAGCCTCGACATCGGTACCGGGCGCGGCGGTCCGCTCCACGAGCTCGGCGCCGGCGAACCGGGCGGCGTAGTCGAACGACCGCAGCATGCCGGCTACGTCGCGCAGCGGCGTGCGCTTCAGCCGTCGCTCCGAGTGCGCTCGCACCGGCTCGCCCTCGAAGTCGATGAAGACGAAGTCGCGCCCGGTGAACAGCACCTGCCCGAGGTGTAGGTCACCGTGGAGCCGGATCCGCTGTCCACCGTTCACGCGCGTGATCTCGCGCACCCGCTCCAGCAGCTCGTCCTCGCGCCCGAGCACCTGTTCTGCGGCGTCGACGACTTCGGCGGGGAGCTGTGCCAGCCGATTGCGCACCACCGCAAGCGTGCGCCGGGCGCCGGTCCGGATCGACTGGTACACGCTCCGCTGAGAGAGCGGGGTGACCGGCTCGGGCTCGAAGTCCGGGCTCCGGTCGGCCGCGAGCGCGGCGTGCAGCTCACCGGTGCGCTGCCCGAGCAGCTCGGCTTCGGTCAGCGATCCTGGCGAGAGCGCGTCGAGCAATTCGGGCGGCGAGCCCTGGGCGGCGAATGTGGTCACGACGGCGGGTGCCAGCTCGTCGCCGGCGAGGTCGGGATCGGCCAGCGCCGCCTCGTAGTAGCGGCCGAGCGCGCGGGTGACGTGCGCCCACGCGTCGCCTTCGTTGGGCACGTAGCGGTGCAGTACCGCAGCAGTTCCGGCGGCGCCGGTCCCCGTCTCGTAGTCGAGCACGCTCACCAGCGGCGCCACGTGCTCGAAACCCTGCTGCACGAGTGCCCGCCCGATCTCGACCTCGGGGTTGGTCCCGGGCTCGAAGCGGCGGTACGTCTTGAGCACGTAGCGGTCGCCATAGACGAGGGACGTGTTCGACTGCTCGGCCGACACCACGGACACGTCGAGCCCGTCGGCGTCGACCCCGGGCGTGAGCGCGGGGATCAGCACGGACGGGCGGAGCGACCCGTTTGCCGAGGGCACCCGCCGGCGCCGGCCCAGCGCCTCGAGGAGGGCGTGTGCGTAGCCAAGGTCCCAGTGGGCGTCGAACAGCAGCCCCGGCAGTCCCGCGC
This sequence comes from Acidimicrobiia bacterium, assembly GCA_031177445.1. Taxonomy (GTDB): domain Bacteria; phylum Actinomycetota; class Acidimicrobiia; order IMCC26256; family JACDBD01; genus JAPSGP01. Next base: position 2,986 of record JAPSGP010000166.1, on the reverse strand, counting down.
CGGGCTCGATCCGGGCGATGATCGCCTGGGGCTGGTCGCCGGTCAGCCAGTCGGAGGCATCGTCGGCCGCGAACGAGAACGGCATGAAGTACTGCTCGCTCTCGCCTTCGGTGTACTCGACCTGCAACACCGCGGCGATCCCGTTCGGCCCTTCACCGAACGGGATGCGGTCGATGAGCCGCACCGACGTGATGCGGCGGTTCTTGCCCCCGAACCAGCGTCGCCCTCGTAGCACGCGCGGCAACACCGCTTCCAACGCTCGTGTGTCGCTTCCCCGGAAGAGCGTCGTCCAGTCACCCGCCGGCCGGATGGTGGGGATCACGAAGCCGTCGGCGCCGGTGACGTCACCGGGCGGGCGCGTGATCTCGATCCAGTAGAAGGAGTACGGGCCCAGCGTCAGCAGGTAGGGCAGCTCGCCGATCGGCGGGAACGGCGTTCTGCCGAACAGCTCGACCGGGGTCGAGCCCCGGAAGCGTGAGAGGCCGAGCTCCACGTACTGCGCGAACCGCGAGAGGTTGGCGACCACCAACACCTGGGAGTCGCCGTGGGTACGCAGGAACGCGAGCACCCGCGGGTTGTCGGGATGCAGGATCTCGATGGCTCCCCGCGCGAAGACGGGATGGCGGCGACGCAGCGCGATGAGCCGTCGCACCCACCAGAGCAACGACTGCGGGTTGTGGTGCTGCGCGTCGACGTTGACGGTCTCGCTGTGGTACTCGGGGTCGATGACGACCGGGAGGAACAGACGCTGCGGGTTCGCGGAGGAGAATCCGGCGTTGCGGTCGGCCGACCACTGCATCGGCGTGCGCACACTGTCGCGGTCACCGAGGTAGACGTTGTCGCCCATCCCGATCTCGTCGCCGTAGTAGAGGCACGGCGTACCCGGCAGCGCGAGCAACAACCCGCACATGAGCTCGATCTTCTGGCGATGGTTCTGCAGCAGGGGTGCGAGCCGCCGACGGATGCCGAGGTTGACGCGCATCACCGGGTCGTGCGCGTACGAGCGGTACATGTAGTCGCGTTCTTCGTCGGTGACCATCTCGAGCGTGAGCTCGTCGTGGTTGCGCAGGAACAGTGCCCACTGCGCGGTCGGTGGCGTCTCCGGTGTCTGGGCCAGGATGTCGACGATCGGGAAGCGGTCCTCCATGCGCAGTCCCATGAAGAGGCGTGGCATGAGCGGGAAGTGGAACGCCATGTGGCACTCGTCGCCGTCGCCCTGGCCGAAGTACGCCCCCGCGTCTTCCGGCCATTGATTGGCCTCGGCGAGCAGCATCCGACCCTCGTAGCGCTTGTCGACGTGCTCGCGCAGCTCCCGCAGGAACGCGTGTGTCTCGGGCAGGTTCTCGCAGCTGGTTCCCTCGCGCTCGAAGAGGTAGGGCACCGCGTCGAGTCGCAACCCGTCGACACCGAGCTCGAGCCAGAAGTCGCACGCTCGCTGCACCGCGCGGCGCACGTCGGGGCTCTCGAAGTTGAGGTCTGGTTGGTGCGAGTAGAAGCGGTGCCAGTAGTAGGCGCCGGCGACCGGGTCCCAGCTCCAGTTCGAGTGCTCGAAGTCCTGGAAGATCACCCGCGCACCGGCGTAACCGTGCGGAGTGTCGCTCCAGACGTAGAAGTTGCGCCATCTGCTGTCCGGAGGCGCGCGGCGGGCCCGCTGGAACCAGGGGTGCTGGTCCGAGGTGTGGTTCAGCACCAGCTCCGTGATGACCCGTAGCCCGCGCCGGTGGGCGTCGTTCAGGAAGCGACGGAACGCGGCGAGTGTGCCGTAGTCGGGATGCACTCCCTCGTAGTCCGCGATGTCGTAGCCGTCGTCGCGTAACGGAGACGGGTAGAACGGCAGCAGCCAGACCGCATTGACGCCCAGCTGCTGGAGGTAGTCGAGCCGGTTGCGCAAGCCGTCGAAGTCGCCGATGCCGTCGCCGTCGCTGTCGGCGAAGGCTCGCACGTGCAGCTCGTAGACGACTGCGTCCTTGTACCACTCCGGGTCGAGCTCGATGCCGTTCGCCGGCGGCGCGGGGCGAACGGCGGTCATACGGCTCCGCCCGTCCGGCGGATCTCGAGCACGTGCGCGGGCACGATGCCGGGATCGAGCGCGACGTAGTTGTGGGGGCCCTGCCACGGGAAGCGGGCCCCGGTGAGCAGGTCGCAGGCCTCGAACGGCGCGTCGACCGGGATGCCCAGCTCGCCGAGGTCGAGGCTCGTCCAGCCCGACTGGACGTGGCGCGGGTCGAGGTTCACGATGCACAGCAGCACGTCGCTGCGGTCGGAGGTGCGCCGGCTCCAGCAGCAGAGGGCCTCGTTGTCGACGCCGTGGAAGGAGACGTGGTCGTTCCGCCTCGTCGACCCGTGCCCGGCACGGATGCGGTTCACGAGGGCGACGACGTGGCGCAGGCTGCCGGGCGCGTCGAGATCCCAGTGATGGACCTCGTACTTCTCCGATGCGGCGTACTCCTCGCTTCCGGGCTCGCGCGGCGTGCGCAGGCCGAGCTCGAAGGTGGGCCCGTACACGCCGTAGCTGCTCGAGAGGAACGCGGCCAGTACCAGGCGGGCGATGAACGCCGGCCGGCCTCCCTCCTGGAGCTGCACCGCGAGGATGTCGGGCGTGTTCGGCCACAGGTTCGGCCGGAACCACCACCGCTCCGGCTCGCGGGTGAGCTCGCGCCCGTATTCCTCCAGCTCCCAGCGGGCGCTGCGCCAGGTGAAGTACGTGTAGGACTGGCTGAAGCCGAGCTTGGCGAGACGGTGCATCACCTTCGGCCGGGTGAACGCCTCGGAGAGGAACAAGACATCGGGGTGGCGCTGCTTGAGCTGTCCGATCATCCACTCCCAGAAGGCGAACGGCTTCGTGTGCGGGTTGTCGACACGGAAGAGCTTCACCCCCCGATCGATCCAGGTCTGCACGACGCTTTCGCACGCCTCCCAGAGGTGCTCCCAGTCCTCGCACTCGAAGTCGATCGGGTAGACGTCCTCGTAGCGCTTGGGCGGGTTC
>JAPSGP010000030.1 GCA_031177445.1 Acidimicrobiia bacterium | reverse complement strand
CCCGTGACTGCACCGCGAGCTGGTCGCCTTCGATACGCACGACCGCCCCGGTCACGGTGTTCATCGGTGGTGTCCCGATGAAACGGGCCACGAAGAGGTTGGCCGGCTCGGCGTAGACCGCCTGCGGCGGTCCCACCTGCTGCAGAACGCCCAGGTTCATGATCGCGATGCGATTCCCCATCGTCATCGCCTCGACCTGGTCGTGCGTGACGTAGATGATCGTGGTGCGCAGACGCCGGTGGAGCTCGACGAGCTCGGCGCGCGTCTGCACGCGGAGCTTGGCGTCGAGATTCGACAGGGGCTCGTCCATCAGGAAGACCTGCGGCCGGCGCACGATTGCACGGGCGAGTGCGACCCGCTGCCGCTGACCTCCGGAGAGCTGCGCCGGACGCCGGTCGAGCAGGTCGCCGAGCCCGAGGATCCCGGCAGCCTCGTCGACGAGCTTCGTCCGCTCGACCTTCGGCACCTTGCGCGACCGCAGCGGGAACTCGATGTTCTTGCGGACCGACATGTGCGGGTAGAGCGCGTAGCTCTGGAACACCATCGCGATGTCGCGATCCTTGGCTTCGATCCCGGTGACGTCGCGATCGCCGATGAGGATCGTGCCTTCCGTGAGGTCCTCGAGACCGGCGATCATGCGCAGCGCGGTCGACTTGCCACAGCCCGACGGGCCCAGCAGGACGAGGAACTCCTCGTCGACAACGTCGAGCGTGAGGTCGTCGACCGCCGTAACCTCGTCGAACCGCTTCGTGACGCCCTGGATGGCAACCCGCCCCACGCGCCCTCCCGCTCGAACGGCGTGAGATTAGGTCGGGTTTGCCGGCCTCGCTCCCGGCGCATGCGAACGATCGATGACCGGCGGGCGAACACACTGGGGCTCGCCCCGTACCGAAATCACCGATCCCGGAGGAACCAGCCGCGGGGGTCCCAGTCGCGGAGCGCGGCGATCTCGGCGGCCGTCGGCGGATCGAGCTCACGCACCTCGGGCGAAACCTCGAGTGGCCACCCGCAGGCATCGCGGGCGGTGTTCACCCGGTCGGCGAGCGCGGCCTCACCAGCGGGCACTGCGGTCAGCAAGAGCTCGTCGCCGCCGTCCGGCTTCTCGAGCATGCCGAGGTCGGTCACCAGTGCCCGCACCGAGCGGCCCGGGGAGGTCACGTATCCGCACTCCGGTGGCGTGCGCGCCGGTGAGAGTGTCGCCACCACGACGGACTCGGCCGCCACGCTGGCCACGTCGTTGCCACCCCCGGAGCCCACGAGGAACGGCCCTCCCGGAACGACGGTCGAGTTGAGGTTCCCGTGGCGATCGACCTGGGCCGCGCCGAGGCACGCGACGGTGGTCGTCCCCGGGCCTCCGACGAGCGTCCCGAGCACCAGCGACGCGTCGCCGAGCATGGTCGAGCGCGGGAAGTTGCGATGGTTGAGCACGAACGGGTCTCCCGGCACGGGGTCGTAGCCCCACAGCCCGATCTCGGCCGTGAGCTGCACGTCGCTGCCCGCGACACGGGCTTGGTCGACGCCCAGCCACGCCGCCAGGTTGGCGACGCCCGCGCCCGCGAGCACCGCGCCCGCGTCCAGCGCGAGCACGCGCTGAGCCAGATGGCGCGCGCCCCAGACCGCGGCCAGCTCCCACCGGTTGGGTGCGGCGTCGAGGTCGGCGGGGAACGCGACCACGTCCGCCTGCCACGAATCGGGCGCCCCCTTCGCTCGCAACGCCGTAACCCGATCCGAACCGACTCGCGCCAGGTACTCGTCCTGGGTGTCGACCTCCAGCACCCAGTGCCGGATCCAGTCGTCGAACTCTTCGGATCGCGTCGCGGCGCGCGCCGCGACCCAGAACTCGTAGTCCTCCCCGTAGCCGTCGACCGGCAGGTCGCCGGTGTACATCCCGCCGGGATGCGCGCCCAGGGGCGCCTCGCACACCGCGAGCACCCGGTGCGCGGGAATGCGCACCAGGTGCGACCACGGCCGGAGGTCGTCGACGATGCGCTCCACGGTCACGACCGCGCCCCGGCGCGCTGCCAGTGCTCCCGACACGCCCTCGAGGAGCGGTGGATGAAGCGCGACGTTGCCGGCGCGGTCGGCGACGGGCGCGTGCAGGAGCGTGACGTCGGGCACGAGCGGCGCGAGCAGGGCGACCTCGCCGAAGGGCGAGTCGACGCGCGCGTACGCGTCGTTCGCTTCCATCGACGACCCCGCGATCGAGCGCGTCGTGACGGCCGGCAGCCCTCGTGCAGCAGCTTCCAGCCGTTGCGAGAAGCTCAGGAACGACCAGTGCTCGACCTCGACCTCGCCCCGCTGGTACGCGGCGGCGAAGATCGGGTTGGGCGTGAAGTTCGGGAACGTGTCACCCGAGTAGCCGGTGATCACCTTGCGCACGAGCCTGCCGCGGAAGAAGAGCGTCCCGAGACTCGACAAGCTCAGCATCGCCAGCGTGAAGCCGGCGTCCCTTTCCCACCATTGGCGCACGACCTCGCGCGCCGCCGCCGTCCAGCGCGTGTGCCCGACGACGAGATGCAGCGTGTCGCCGGCACGCACGTGCTCACCGACCGCGTCGTGAAGCGTCGCGATCTTGGGCTCGATCATCTTCTGCGTCTTGGCGTCAGCAGAGCCCAATTATTGGGCTTTCGTGACGCCAAAACCCGGGGGCTCAGACCGCGTCGAGGACGAGGTCGGCGAGGCGGCGGCGCTGCCAGCCCTGGTAGCCGAGCAGCACGTCGTTCATCTTCGCCCGCTTGTAGAAGAAATGGGCGTCGCAGTCCCACGTGAAGCCCACCCCGCCGTGAATCTGGATGTCGTCCGCCGTCACCTGCACCGCCGCTTCGGCGACGAATCCTTTCGCCATCGCCGCCGCTCGCTGGCGCTCGGGATCCTCGGAGTCCGAGGCCCAGGCGGCGAAGTGCGTGCCGACACGCGCGAGCTCGAGCTGGTGCAGCATGTCGACGGCCTTGTGCCGGATCGCCTGGAACGTCGCGATGGGCCGGTCGAACTGCACCCGCACCTTGGCGTACTCGGTGGCCAGCGCCAGCGCGGCGTCGGTGGCACCGATCAGCTCCGCGCACAGCATGACTGCGGCGTCGTCGATGACCCGGCGCCACTGCGCGGTGTGATCGCCGCGCGGGCCGACGGGCACGGCCCGCCGCTCCTTCAGCACGAGGCGGGCGGCCTTGCGGGTGGGATCGAGCGTGGGCACGACGTCGGCATTCGGCGCTTCGAGCAGGAACGAGCGCAACCCCTCGTCGGTGCGCGCGGCGACAATGGCCCAGTCGGCTGTGTGGCCGTCGAGCACCAGCGGCTTGTGCCCGGTCAGCACCCAGTCGGCGCCCCTCCGCCGGGCGCGTGTGTGCACCCGGTCGACCGGGTCGTCGTGACCGGCTTCCTCGAGCGCGACCGTCCCCCGGATCGCGCCGGACGCGAGCTGGGTGAGCAGGTCGTCGGCCTCGAGCGCTCGTGCTGCCAGCGTCGCGAGCACCGCGGACGAGAAGAACGGGCCCGGGAACGCGACCCGACCCATCTCCTCCATCACCACGACCATGTCGACGAGCCCGAGCCCGATGCCGCCGTTCGCCTCGGGGACGAGCAGCGCGGGCCAGCCGAGGCCGGCGAGCTTGTCCCAGACTTCGTCGGTGACACCGCGCTCGTCGTCGGCCATCGCCCGCACGTAGGAGTTCGGCGCCTCCCGCTCGAGGAACGATCGCACCGTGTCTCGTAGCGCGTCTTGATCAGCCGAAAAGGTGAAATCCAACGGAACGCGCCCTCCCCGAGAAACCTGACACGGATGTTAGTGTTCGCGCCGATGGACTTCGCCTACGCCCCGGAAGACCTGGCCTTTCGCGACGAGCTGCGGGCATGGCTCGACGAGAACCTGCCCAAGTTCCTCGCCGACTGGGGCGGCGACGAGGACCCGGGCGGGGGCCGCGCGGGCGGCACGCCGTCGAGCGTCGCCCGCACCCAGGAGCGGCGCAAGGACTGGCAGCGCCGGCTCAACGACGGCCGCTGGGCCGCCATCAACTGGCCAGAGGACTGGGGCGGGCGCAAGGCCACGCCAGTGCAGAACGTCGTCTACGCCGAGGAGATGGCGCGGGTGCGCGCGCCGGGCATCTTCAACGCCAACGGCGTGTGGCAGATCGGCCCCATGATCATCAAGTGGGGCACCGACGAGCAGAAGCAGCGCTGGCTCCCGGGCATCCTCGACGCCAGCGAGCACTGGTGTCAGGGGTTCAGCGAGCCCCAGGCCGGGTCCGACCTCGCCAACCTCCGCACCACCGCGATCGCCGACGGCGAGGAATACATCGTCAACGGCCAGAAGATCTGGATCTCGACCGCGCACCTCGCCGACTGGGGGCTGTTCCTGCTCCGAACCGACCCCGAGGCCATCGAGCGCGGGGCCAAGCACGAGGGCATCACCGCCTTCATCATCGACATGCACACGCCCGGCATCGAGTGCCGGCCCATCCGCGACATCGTGAGCGACGAGCTGTTCAACGAGGTCTGGTTCACCGACGCCCGGATCCCCGCGACCGGACGCCTCGGGGAGGAAGGGCAAGGCTGGCAGGTGGCGATGGGCACGCTCGGTCATGAGCGCGTCGGCACCGCGGGCCTCGCGATCTCGATGGCGGCCGACCTGCGGTCCATGATCTCGGCGGCGCGCGCGGTGAACCCCGACGCGCTGCGCGACCCCGAGATCCGCGAGCGCATCGCGCGCGCCTACACCGACATCGAGTACACGAAGCTCCTCAACTACCGGGCGCTCACGAAGATCATCAAGGGCCAGAAGAACTGGCCCGAGGTGCCACTGGCCAAGCTCCAGTGGAGCTACCTCGCGCAGACCCTCGCCGAGCTCGCGATCGACCTCCTCGGGCCCTCGGGCCTGCTGGCCAAGGGCGGCCCGGATGCCATCGACGGCGGCACCTGGACCCGCCTGTACTCGTTCCAGCGCTACACGACGATCGGCGCCGGCGCCACCGAGGTGCAGAAGAACATCATCGCCGATCGCGCCCTGCTCCCCCGCAAGTAGGGCGCGCGGTTTTGGCGTCGCAGGACCCGGATTCTTGGGGTTGTGCGATGCCAAACATGGTGCAGCCCAGGCTCACGACGGTGCGCCGAAGCGACCGGAGCACAGGACGGCGCCACTGTTGTCGACGAGCGCCACGCCGATGATCTCGCTCGCCGGGCTCGGCAGGTCGATCCGCCAGACGTAGTCGGGGCGCGGCGTCAGCGAGACGAGTCGTCGGGTGCCGTCCCGTCCGTCGATCGCGACCCGATAGGGCGCTCGCGGGGCGCCGCCACTCGCCTTCTGCCAGTCGGTCACGTTGACGACCAGCGTCGCGGGCTCGCCGTCCCGGACCTCGGCGGTGCCGACGGCCGCCCCGTCAGCCGTCCGCATCACCGCGGCCGCGGCCGACGGGCCACCACCGTCTGGCAGCAACACGGCGACGAGCACCGCGATCAGCGTGGCCGCGACCAGTACCGGACGCAGCCAGCGAGAGGGGCGCCGGGCACGCAGCGCACGATGCTCGCCGATGCGCTCGATCCGACCGAGCACCCGGCTCTCGAACCCGGCAGGATACGGGCAACCCCAGCCTGCTGGCTCGGCTGATCGACCGACCGGACGCCGACATCCATCGCCTCGCCGGGTGGGTACAGATCGGGCTCGTTGCCGTCGCCCTTACCGTCGGCGTGCGCGCGGCCGTGCGCTTCGGGCTCGAGTCGGTGCGGATCAATCGTGGTGACGGCAGCTGGTTCCGGCACTGGCCTCGCGGTGCGCTCACCGGTCGGTTCGGCTCCCATCGGGGGCGCTTCGACCCCGGGCAGCGCATCGCGAACATCGCCTTCGTGGTGACCCTCGGAACCCTGATCGTCACCGGGGTCGGGCTCACGATGGTGAAGACAGGCCCGGACTTCGTCGTGCTCGTCCGGGTGCACCGCTTTGCCACCTACGCGCTCACGGCATTGGTGGCCGAACACGTGCTCCTCGCGCTCGGGGTGCTGCCCGGCTATCGCGGCGCGTGGCGGTCCATGCACCTCGGCGGACGGACATCGACGCCCACCGCTCGACGGCTGTGGCCCCGCTCCGTGACCAACCGCGACACGGAGTAGCGGTAGCCGGGCGCGGATACCCTCACCGGCCTCGTGCACCAAAGGTCGACGACGCAGTGAAGCTCGGCATCGTCACACCCGTCGTGACGCGTCTCCCCGGCGCGCACGCGCAGTGGGAGGCGACTGCCGGCATCGACGAGATCGCGCGGATCACGATCGAGGCTGAACGACTCGGATACCACCACGTCACCTGCAGCGAGCACGTTGCGATTCCGACCGAAGTCGCCGCGGTCCGCGGCGCCACGTACTGGGACCCGCTCGCGACCTTCGGCTACCTCTCGGCCCGCACGAGCACGATCCGGCTCTTGCCGTTCGTGCTGGTGCTCGGCTACCACCACCCGCTCGCCATCGCCAAGCGCTACGGAACCCTCGACCGCGTCTCCAGTGGGCGGCTGGTGCTCGGAGTCGGCGTGGGATCCCTGCGAGAGGAGTTCGACCTGCTCGGCGCCGAGTTCGAAGGTCGCGGCGCGCGCGCCGACGACGCCCTGCGCGCCCTGCGCGCCGCGCTCTCCGAGTCTGAGCCGACCTATCGCGGCACCTACTACGCCTTCGACAACGTCGTCGTCGACCCGCCCGCGGTGCAGCCGCGCGTGCCGATGTGGGTCGGGGGACGAACCGCGCGCTCACTCCGTCGCGCGATCGAGCTCGGCGACGGCTGGGCACCGTTCGGCCTGCAGCGAGCCGAGCTGGCGGCCATGATCACGCGTGCTCGCGACACGGAGGCGTGGACCGAGCGTCATGCCGAGCCGGCGCTCGCACACTTCGAGATCGTCCTGCAGAACGAGGTGCCGTTCGACGCGTGCGGCGAACCGGAGCGGGTGCGGGCAACCGCGGAACGGCTCGCGGAGGCAGGGGCGACGACGCTCAACGTCCGCTTCGTCCACCATTCACTCGAGCACTACCTCGAACAGCTCGCGGCGTTGCGCGAGCTCGTCGTCGACGAGGCGTAGTAAGGGCACCCTGACCCGCAACTAATATCGCCGGACCATGCGCGTCGCCGTGCTCGTCAAGCAGATCCCGAAGTTCGAGGCGATGGAGCTCGGCCCCGACGGCCGTCTCGTTCGTGAGGGCCTCGAGCTGGAGATGAACCCGTACTGCCGGCGCGCGGTGAGCCAGGGCGTCGCTCTGGTCGAGACGCACGGCGGGAGCGTCACGGTGTTCACCCTCGGCCCGCCGCCGGCGGAGGACACCTTGCGCGAAGCGATCGCGTGGGGGCTCGAGCGCAACGTCGAGATCGACGCGGTGCTCGTCAGCGATCCCCCGTTCGCGGGCTCGGACACGCTGGCCACCGCGCGCGCTCTCGCGGCGGCGATCGAGCACGATGGTCGGTTCGACCTCGTCCTCGTCGGTCGGAACTCGGTCGACGCCGACACCGGGCAGGTCGGCCCGGAGCTCGCGCAGCTGCTCGACCTGCCCTTCGCGACCGGCGTGCGCCACCTATCGGTCAACGACGGCCGCGCCAGCGTTCGCTGCGAGCTCGACGACGGGTGGATGCAGGCGGAGCTCGCGCTTCCGGCAGTGATATCGACGGCTGAGCGGCTCATCGAGCCGTGCAAGGTCGATCCCCCCGGGCGCGCCGCCGTGCCAGCGACGCTCGTCCGGCGGCTGCAGGCGGCGGATCTGGGCCCCGGGCCGTGGGGCCAAGAGGGAAGCCCCACGTGGGTGGGCCCCGTCCGGGTGATGGAGGTCGAGCGCCGCCGTCACCTGCTCCCGGACGCGTCCCTGGAAGAGCAGGTGCGCGCCGCGCTCCACGTGCTCACCGAACGAGGCGCGCTCGACCCGTCCGCCGATGCGCTGCGCAGCGACGGCGCGGTGCCGACCTCCGGATCGCGCGATGGGGTTGCCGTGGCCGCGGTGCTCGAACCGGGACGGGTGCGCCTCGACCGCGAGCTCCTCGGCGGCGCGGCGCGCCTCGCGGCCGTGCTCGGCGGGCACGCGGTCGCGGTCGCGCCGCTCGACGTCGAGCTCGCGCAGCTCGGTGCGTGGGGTGCCGACGAGGTCGTGGGCTTCGACCCGGAGCTCGTCGAAGAAGACGTCGCGCGCCTGCTGACGGCGTGGACCGGATCCACGACTCCCTGGGCGGTGCTGGCGCCGTCGACGGCGTGGGGACGGGAGGTCGCCTCACGTGCTGCCGCTGAGCTCGGCGCCGGGCTCACCGGCGACGCCGTCGACCTCGAGATCGACGACGGCCGGCTGGTGGCGTGGAAGCCCGCATTCGGTGGCCGCTTGGTCGCGGCGATCCAGGCGACGTCGGCCGTGCAGATGGCCACCGTGCGGGCGGGCGTGCTACCGGTGCTCGAGCCGCGCCGCAGGGCGTCGCCGGTTCGCACCGAGGTCGCGTTCGAGCCTCGACAGCGAGTGCGCGTGCTGGCGCGCACGCGTGAGGACGATCTCGACCTGCTCGCCGAAGCACCCGTCGTCGTCGGTGTCGGCAAGGGGATCCCGCCCGACCAGTACGTCGCGATCGAGCCGCTGCTCGATCAGCTCGGCGCCGTGATCGCGGCCACGCGCAAGGTCACCGACGAGGGATGGCTGCCGCGCGCTCGCCAGGTCGGCATCACCGGGCGCAGCATCGCGCCCCGGCTGTACGTCGCGTTGGGCCTGTCGGGCAAGTTCAACCACATGGTCGGGGTCCGCGGCGCACGCACGATCCTGGCGATCAACAGCGCGCCCGACGCGCTGGTGTTCGATCACTGTGACGCCGGCATCGTGGGCGACTGGCGCGCCGTGCTTCCCCTGTTGCTCGACGACCTTGCCGCCGCTGGTTACGAGGCCGCGGGCTCCTTCTTGGGTGGCCGGTAGAACGCGGCCAGGAACAGCGCCGCGCCGCCGAACCCGACCAGCGCGGTGAGCAGGAAACCGGTCCAGCCGTCGAGGTCGTTGAGGATCCCGAACGCATCGTCGAGCGACCACTCGCCAGGACCGATCGGGCCGATGGCCACGCACGCAGCGGCCAGCACCATCAGGTACTCCCACCCCTCGGTCGGTCGGTGGAACACGAAGAACCCCGCGTCGCGGTGGTTGGTGACGAAGGCGACCGCGACCACCCCGATCACACCGGCCGCGGCCAGTGGGGTGAGGAACCCGACGATGAGCATCACGCCGGTGACGATCTCGGTGATCGTGACCATCCAGGCGTGGGTCGGGCCCGGCTTCAGCCCGAGGCTCTCGAACCAGTTGGCCACGCCCGGGCCCTGGCGCACCCGGACCAGGTGGTTCACGCCGTGGGCGAGGATCGCTGCTCCGATCGCGACCCGCAGCACGAGCAGGCCCAGGTTCACCGCATCGGCGTCCACCGTCGCTCCTTCTCCGCAGCTATAGTCGGATACTGACGAGTATGTCAGTTTCTTTTGGCACCAGGAGGCTGCCCCGTGACCGCGCCTGAGGCTAGCGACGCCTACGACCCGTTCGAGGACTTCAACCGCAGCGCGGGGATCGGCGTCGTCGACGATCCGTACCCGCTGTTCGCGTTGACGCGGGCGCAAGCGCCGCTCGTCGAAGAGAACATCATGGACAACGTCATGGAGGAGGCGGGCCTCTACGACCCCGAGAAGGACGCGGTCCTGATGGCCCCGCCGCGAGTGTTCACCGCGTACACGTATGACGCGGTGCAACAGGTCCTGCGCGACGGTGAGGCGTTCTCGTCGGCCGGGTACGCCGACGTGATCGGCGCGGTGATGGGCCACACCATCCTCGAGATGGACGAGCCCGAGCACCACACGTACCGCTCGCTCGTGCAGCAGGCCTTCAGTCGGCGCGCGATGGAGCGCTGGGAGACGGAGGTCGTGCTCCCGATCGTCGACGAATGCCTCGATCCCGCGATCGAGCGGGGCGAGGCCGAGCTCGTGCGCGAGCTGACGTTTCCCTTCCCGGTCAATGTGATCGCGCGGTTGCTCGGGCTCCCACGCGAGGACCTGCCCCAGTTCCACCGCTGGGCGGTCGAGCTCATCAGCGTCGGCTTCGACTGGGACCGCGGCCTGCAGGCGTCGGCCTCGCTCCGCGACTACTTCGCCGGCGTCCTGGCCGAGCGCCGCGCCAACCCGGCGGACGACCTCATGAGCACGCTCGCCGCCGCCGAGATCGACGGTCAGCGCCTCACCGACGAGGAGATCTTCGCCTTCCTTCGGCTGCTCCTCCCGGCCGGCGCCGAGACGACGTACCGCTCGTCGAGCAACCTCCTGTACGGCCTGCTCACGCGCCCCGACCAGCTCGACGCACTGCGGCGCGACCGGTCGCTGATGCCCCAGGCGATCGAGGAAGGGCTGCGCTGGGAGCCGCCCCTGCTCACGATCGTGCGCACCGCGAGTCGCGACGTCGTGGTCGAGGGCGTGGAGATCACCGCCGGCGCCATGGTGGTCGTGAACCTCGGATCCGCCAACCACGACGAGAAGTACTGGGAGCGCCCCGACGAGTTCGACATCTTTCGGCAGCAACGCCAGCACCTCGCGTTCGCCTTCGGCCCGCACATGTGCCTCGGCATGCACCTCGCCCGCATGGAGACGCGCGTCGCCCTCAACCGGATCTTCGACCGCCTGCCCAACCTGCGCCTCGATCCCGGCGCCGAGCTTCCGCACATCACCGGCATGGCCTTCCGCGCCCCCACCGCGCTGCCGGTGCTCTTCGACTCGGGGCGGGGTTAGGCTGACACCAGCGTCAGCGATCTCTCCTGGGGGTGCCGCCATGCGGGCCGAAGATCTGATCCTCGTCAGTGTCGACGACCACGTCGTCGAGCCGCCCGACCTGTTCGAGGGACACCTCCCCGAGAAGTGGATGGAGTACGCGCCCAAGAACGTCCACCGCGACGGCATCGACGTGTGGGTCTACGAGGACAGCGTCATCCCGAACATCGGCCTCAACGCGGTGGCCGGGCGCCCGCCCGAGGAATACAACATCGAGCCCACCAGCTACGACATGATGCGCAAGGGCTGCTACGACATCCACGAACGCGTCGCCGACATGAACCGCAACGGCGTGCTCGGCTCGATGTGCTTCCCCTCCTTCGTGCAGTTCTGCGGCCAGCTGTTCTCGCGCTCGAAGGACCTCGACATGGGCCTCAACCTCGTGCGCGCCTACAACGACTGGCACATCGACGAGTGGTGCGGCACCTACCCCGGTCGCTTCATCCCCCTGTCGATCCCGCCCATCTGGGACCCGCAGCTCATGGCCGACGAGGTCCGGCGAGTGGCGAAGAAGGGCTGTCACGCGGTGACGTTCTCGGAGAACCCGCACAAGCTCGGCTGGCCCCACATCTTCGGCGACGACTGGGACCCGTTCTTCGCCGCCTGCGAGGACGAAGGCACGATCATCTGCCTGCACATCGGCTCGTCGTCGACGACGCTCGAGCTTGCGCCCGGCGCGCCGATCGACATCATGATCACGCTGACGCCGCTGAACACGATGAACGCCGCAACTGACCTGATCTGGTCGCAGGTGCTGCGCAAGTTCCCGAACCTGCAGTTCGCGCTGTCGGAGGGCGGGACCGGGTGGCTCCCCTACTGGCTCGAACGCATCGACTACACGTACCAGCAGCACCGGTTCTGGACCGGGCAGGACTTCGGCGACAAGCTCCCGAGCGAGGTCGCCCGCGACCACTTCACCTTCTGCTTCATCAGTGACCGCGCCGGCGTGGAGGAGCGCGACGCCATCGGCGTCGACAACATCACCTGGGAGTGCGACTACCCGCACTCCGACTCGAGCTGGCCCCACTCCCCCGAGTCGGTCGCCAAGCAGCTCGACGGGGTCGAGGAGGACGTCGTCAACAAGATCACGCACGAGAACGCCATGCGCATCTTCCGCTTCGATCCGTTCGCCCACCGCCCGAAGGAGCGCTCGACCACCGCCGCGCTGCGGGCCGAGGCACCGGAGTAGCGCTCAGCCCACGGGCGCTCTCGGCACGAGCCGGAGCCGGGGCACGAGCCCGGCGCCGCCCAGCAGCCGCATCGCCCGCGCCTCGGCGTCGTCGATCACGACCGGCTCGCCCGGTCGCCGGTTCACCAGAAACGTGACGACGCAGTCGTCGCACGCATCCGTGTGCTGCATCACGCACTCGTCACAGTCGATCCGCATCTCGCGCTCCTCCGCCGCCCGCCAGCCCGAGGAGCATCACACGAGGGTGTGACAGTTACGTTTCGGCGCCGCGATCGCGGGATACTTCCGGACTCGCGGCGCCAAAACGTGATGGCTACGCGGGCACCAGCTCCCCGAGCAGCGCCTGGACCCGGCGGTCGATCTCGTCGCGGATCGGGCGTACCGACTCGAGCGGCTGGCCGGCGGGATCGTCGAGCTCCCAGTCGAGGTAGCGCTTCCCGGGGTAGATCGGACAGGCGTCGCCACAGCCCATCGTGATCACGACGTCGGCCGCCCGCACGACCTCGTCGGTGAGCGGCTTGGGGAACTCCTGGCTCACGTCGAGCCCCACCTCGGCCAGCGCCTGCACGACCGCGGGGTTGAGCAGGTCGGCGGGCTCGCTCCCCGCCGAGCGCACGTGCACCCGCCCGGCGGCGCGGTGGTGCAAGAGCGCGGCCGCCATCTGGCTGCGACCGGCGTTGTGCGTGCAGACGAAGAGCACCTCCGGCACGTCCTTCGTGATACTCCCCTCCGCCTGGCCCAGCGCGCGCAGGCGTTCCTTGGCGAAGCGCTCGACCATGACCGGCACGAAGTTCTTGACCGGCGAGTCGGCGAACTGGTCGACCGTCTCCTGCATGAACCGCTGGATCGTCTCGACCGCGAAGATGCCGGCGAACTCCTCCGTGAGGCTGCGGTCGACGATCAGCAGGTGGTACTGGAGCTCCTTGTCGGTGGGTGTGTCGCTCATGGGGAAACCTCCGGGTCCAGGTGGGGTACGACGACTGCTTTCGATCTGGCTCTCACCGAGGGGTAGAGGAAGACGATGGCGGCGGCGGCGAGCGCGCCGCCCACGAGCTGCATGACGACGAATCCCGGCACCGCGCTGGGCTCGATGCCCGAGAACGTGTCGGTCAGCGAGCGGGCGACGGTCACCGCGGGATTGGCGAAGCTCGTCGACGAGGTGAAGAAGTAGGCGCCGCCGATGTAGGCGCCGACCGCGAACGGCGCCATCGCCACGCGGCCCGAGGCGGCGACGCCGAAGATGACGAGCAGCAAACCGAACGTCGCGACGACCTCGCCGAGCAGCACGTCGCCACCGCTCCGGACCTTGTCCGAGACCTCGATCGCCGGGAGGCCGAACATGACGTTGGCGAGCATCGTCCCGCCGATCGCACCGACGAGTTGCGCGCCCATGTACGCCGACGCCTCACGGGTCGTGAGGGCGCCGTAGGCGCGGTCGACCAGCGTGACCACCGGATTCAGGTGCGCGCCGGAGACGGCACCGACGGCCAGGATGATCGCCACCAGCGCCACCGCGGTGGCGGCGGCGTTCTCGAGGAGCTGGAGCCCGGTCTGTCCGGGGCTCAGTCGTTGCGCGGCGATGCCGGATCCGACGACCGCGATCAGCAACAGCGCCGTCCCGAGGAGCTCGGCGAAGGCGCGGCGGGCGAGCACGTGGTCAGCAGCAGGGCCGGCGCGCGCCGCCGGCGGTCGGTGCCTGCTCCGCGAGCGCACTGAGGTGCTCGGCCACGTCGTGCAACGCTTCCGGTCGCAGGCGGTAGTAGGTCCAGTACCGCCAGCGCTCGCCTTCGACCAGCCCAGCTTCGCGTAGAACCCTGAGATGGTGGCTCACGAGCGGCTGCGCGACGTCGAGCTCCGCGGTGAGGTGACACACGCAGAGCTGCTCGGCGGCGAGCAGCTCCACGATCTGCGCACGCAGCGGGTCGGCGAGCGCCCGCAACCGGGCGTCCGTCGTCGTCTCTAGATCAACCGCCATCCATATAGAGCATCGTTGATCTAGGCCGGGACCGCAACTTCCGCGCTGGCAGTGAGCACCGCCCGGAGCGCGTCGAGCCGTTCCGGCACGATCCGGTACCAGATCCACGGGCCCCGGCGCTCGCTCTCGACCAGTCCCGCCTCGCGCAGGACCTTCAGGTGGTGGCTGACCGTCGGCTGGGAGCGCCCGACCGGCGTCACGAGATCGCACGCGCAGGCGCCGCCCTCGGATGCCGCGATCAGGCTGAGCAGCCGCAGCCGGGCCGGGTCCGCCAGCGCCTTGAACGAGGTGGCGAGCACCTCGGCGTCGCCTTCGGGAAGCACGGCGTCGAGCAAGGGCGTGCAGCAGGGAGCATCGATATTCATGGATTTCGATATTGACAGGCATCGATATATCTGTCAACCTGTCGGCACGGTATCGACGACGATCGATATGGCGATCGAGAGAGCGATCGTTACAGCGATCGATGGAGAAGGAGACCCGATGTCCCGCGTACAGCTCGCCCTCAACGTGTCCGACCTGGAGAGCGCGGTGAAGTTCTACTCCCGCCTCTTCTCCACCGAACCTGCGAAACGCCGCCCCGGCTACGCCAACTTCGCGGTCGCCGAGCCGCCGCTGAAGCTCGTGCTGTTCGAGAACCCCGGAGCACCGACCCGGCTGAACCACCTGGGAGTGGAGGTCGAGTCGAGCGACGACGTCGGCGCGGCCCAGCGGCGCCTCTCCGACGAGGGCCTCGAGCCCGCGACCGAGGACGGCGTGACCTGTTGCTACGCAGTGCAGGACAAGGTGTGGGTCGACGACCCCGACGGCGCTCCGTGGGAGATCTACACCGTGCTCGCCGACAGCGATGAGCCCCAGCAATCGCAGCTGCGAACCGTCGAGCTCGGCGGCGACGGTGGATGCGAGTGTTGCTGAGGCGGTTGCGCTAGCGGAGCAGCTCGAGGAGCGTCGCCGACGAGATCACGCGCGCCCCGGCCTGCTGCGCGTGCTTCGCGACCCACCCGTCCGACGACGCCACGATGACCGGCACATGGGTGGGCAGCGCCGCCGCTTCCCGCACGACGACGGCGTCGGCCTCTTCGTCGGGCGGTGAGAACATCACCTTGAGCCCGGGACGGCGGGGCGGGCGGGCGCCCTCGACGTCGGCGCCGTCGAACACGACGATCATGCCGACCCGGGTGCGCATCTGGAGGCCGGAGAGCGCCGACAGCAGCCGGTCCCGTTGATCGGCCGGCGAGACGTCGCCCCACGCCAGCATCGAGACGTTGTACCCGTCGACGACCAGCACCACGTGCTCGGCGCGCAGCATCGCGTCGAGCGCCTTCGGATCGTCGGCAGGCATGCCCTGCGGTACCGCTGCGAGCGGCCGCCGCTGCGGACGAGCCGGTTGCGCGCTCTCCTTGCGGGCCGCGTCGGCGGGGCCGCCCGCCGAGGGCAGCAGCTGTTGCGCCTTG
>JAPSGP010000451.1 GCA_031177445.1 Acidimicrobiia bacterium | reverse complement strand
CTCGACCACGTCTGTGCCGGGGACCACATCAGCTTCTTCGTAGGAGCGGGCGTCGACGGGCTGATCCAGGCAACTGCGCTGGTCGCGCTGCACCCGACGCTGCCGGTCTTCACCGGCGTCTACCTGTTGCCGCTGCGTCACCCCGTGCTCGTGGCGCGCCAGATCGTCGACCTCGCCCAGCTCGCCCCGGGGCGATTGATCTTCGGCGTCGGTGTCGGGGGCGAGGACCGGCACGAGGTCGAGATCTGCGGCGTCGACCCGAGCACCCGCGGCCGGCGGATGGACGAGTGCCTCGTCGTCGTGCGGGATCTGCTGACCGGCAAGCCCACCACGTTCCACGGCGAGTTCTTCGACCTCGACGACGCGCTCATCCTGCCGGCCCCGTCCGAGCCGATCCCGATCGTGATCGGGGGTCGTTCCGACGCCGCGGTGACGCGCGCCGGACGCCTGGGCGACGGCTGGCTCGGCATATGGAACTCACCGCGGCGGTTCGCCGACGTCGTCGAGAAGATCGACGCCGCTGCTGCGGAGGCGGGTCGAGGCGCGCATCCGCGCCGCCACGGGATGCAGGTGTGGTGCGGCATTGCCGACGACCGCGCGTCGGCACGGGACCGGCTCGCGCCCGCGATGGAGGCCTTTTACCAGATCCCCTTCGAGCGGTTCGAGAGATACTCGCCCTACGGCACGCCCGAGGACGTGGCCGAATTCCTGCGTCCGTACGTCGAGGCCGGCTGCACCTCGTTCAACCTGATCCCGCAGGCGCCCGATGCGCGCGCCGGGCTCGCCGGTGCCGCCGAGGTGAAGCGACTGCTCGCGGCATGACGACCGCGATCACGATCCCGCACCGGTTCCGCGGTCCCCCGGAGAGCGGCAACGGCGGGTACACATGCGGCGTCGTCGCTGCGCACGTCGGCAACCCGGCCGAGGTGACGCTTCGCCGCCCGCCGCCGCTCGAAACCGCGCTCCGGGTCGAGCCCGCCGGCGAGTCCGTGCGTGTGATGGACGGTGATCAACTCATCGCCGAGGGAACGCCGGCGACCGTCGAATTCGAAGTGCCAGAGCCGGTGTCCTTCGACGAGGCGGTTGCGGCGGCCGAGCGCTCGTGGATCGTGCAGCATCCCGACGAGCATCCGTTCCTCTCGTGCTTCACGTGCGGACCGGGGCGCGAGTACCCGGACGGGCAGCGCGTGTTCGTCGGGCCGCTTCCTGGTCGCAACCTGGCAGCGGCGCCGTGGATCGCGCACGAGAGCCTCCCTACGGTGGACGGACGCGTGGCGCCCGAGATCGTCTGGGCCATCCTCGACTGCACCGGCGGCATCGGCTCGAGCTACGTCGATGGAGAACGCGAGCGGCTCGTGCCCTTCGTGCTGGGCCGGCTCGCGGCTCAGGTGGTGGAGACCCCGCAAGCCGGCGACCGCTGCGTCGCGGTCGGCTGGCGGATCGGCCGCGACGGCCGGAAGCTCTTCGCCGGCTCGGCGCTGTTCACCGACGGCGGCGAGCTCCTCGGGTCGGCACGCGCAACCTGGATCGAGCTCGCCTGACCGCCGAGCTCAGAAGCCTGAGAACCGGTCTGGTTTCCACTCGCGCAGGCATAGAACCAGGAAATCGGTGGTCAGATGCCTGAACGACGGCCGCGGCCGCGCGGCCGCGCGGATCCAGGCCGAGCTCACCCGCGTCGGTCGATGGGGACGTACGTCCGCTCGGTCGGGCCGGTGTAGATCTGGCGGGGCCGACCGATCTTCGTCTTCGGGTCGTCCATCATCTCGCTCCAGTGCGCGATCCACCCGGGGAGCCGGCCGAGCGCGAACAGGACCGGGAACATGTTGGTCGGGAATCCCATCGCGCGGTAGATGAGCCCGGAGTAGAAGTCGACGTTGGGGTAGAGCTTGCGCTCGACGAAGAAGTCGTCGTGCAGCGCGACCGCCTCGAGCTGCTTGGCGAGGTCGAGCAGCTCGTCGTGGCGGTCGAGCTCGTCGAGCACGGTGTCGGCCGTGGCGCGCAGGATGCGGGCGCGCGGGTCGTAGTTCTTGTACACGCGGTGTCCGAAGCCAGACAGGCGGAACGAGTCATCCTTGTCCTTGGCCTTGGCGACGTACTTGGCGGTGTCGCCCCCGTCGTCGCGGATTCGCTCCAACATCTCGATGACCGCCTGGTTGGCGCCACCGTGCAGCGGGCCCCAGAGGGCGTTGATGCCGGCGGCGACGGACGCCCACAGGTTGGCGTCGCTCGATCCCACGAGGCGCACGGTGGACGTCGAGCAGTTCTGCTCGTGGTCGGCGTGCAGGATCAACAGCTGCTTCAGCCCGTGGACCACGGTCGGGCTCACGACGTAGGGCTCCGAGGGCACCGCGAACATCATTGTGAGGAAGTTCTCGATCAGGTCGAGCTCGTTGTTGGGGTACAGGAACGGCTGCCCGATCGACTTCTTGTACGCGTACGCCGCGATGGTCGGCAACTTGGCGATGAGGCGGACGATCGAGAGATGCACCTGGTCGTGGTCGTGGGGGTCGGCGCTGCCCTGATAAAAGGTCGACAGCGCGCTCACGACCGACGAGAGGATCGCCATCGGGTGCGCGTCCTTGGGGAACCCGTCGTAGAAGCGTTTCACGTCCTCGTGGACGAGCGTGTGCCGGCGCACTTCGTACCTGAACTCGTCGAGCTGCGCGTGTGAAGGAAGATCGCCCCAGATCAACAGGTATGCGGTCTCGAGGAACGACGGGTGCCCGCGC
>JAPSGP010000165.1 GCA_031177445.1 Acidimicrobiia bacterium | reverse complement strand
CCTCCACCAGGACCTGTACGGCGACATCGCCTTCCCGCTGCAGCTCACGATCCTGCTCAGCGCCCCCGACGACTTCACGGGCGGCGAGAACGTGTTCGTGGAACAGCGGCCCCGCGCGCAGTCGCGCGCTTCGGTGGTCCGCCTCGAGCGCGGCCAGGGCGTGATCTTCCCGGTGCGCAACCGGCCAGTCCGGGCCGCTCGGGGCTTCAAGCGCGTCGTCATGCGTCACGGCGTGAGCACGGTGCGAACCGGCGAACGCCTCGCACTGGGCGTGATCTTCCACAACGCGAAGTAGACACATGGCGCTCACACTCACTCCGAGGGACGAAGCGATGCCGGAACGCGACCAGACCGCCGACCTGGTAGCGCGCATGTCGCAGGACGTCGACGCGGTGTTTCCCGAGGTCGTCGAGCGCTACGGGCCGACCCTGTACACGACGGCATTGCGCGTCAGCAGGCAGCCGGCGGACGCCGAGGACCTCGCCGCCGAGGCGCTCGTGCGCGCGTATCGGGCGCTCTCGTCGTACGCACCGAGGCGGATCCGCCGCCTGCGGCTCCGGCCGTGGCTGGTCACGATCCTGCTGAACCACTGGCGCAACCAGCTCCGCACCGGCAGCCGTCGTCCGGACGAGGTCGCCCTCGACCGTGCCGGTCCGGTCGCGTCCACCGACTCTCCGGAGGATGCGGCCCTCGCCCGGCTCGGCAGCGGGCAGCTCGCCGATCTCGTGCACGCGCTGCCCGAGACGCAGCGGATCGCGGTGGTGCTGCGCCACGTCGTCGGCCTGTCCTACGAGGAGGTCGGCCAGGTCCTCGAATGCCCCGTCGGCACGGCCAAGTCGCACGTCTCGCGCGGGATCGCCGCCTTGCGGTCCCGTCTCTCGAATGATCAGGAGGACCGGCAATGAGCACGACCATCGACTCCGGCGACCGAGCACTGGTGCAGGCGCTCGAGGGACTGCGGGCGACGCCGCCCGCAGGGTTCACCGAGCGCGTGCTGGCCCGTGTCGGCCCCACGCCCGCGTTGGACGAGTTCGTCGTCGTCGACGGGCCGAGCGGGCCGTTGTTCGTGGCGTTCGGCGCCGAGGGGATCCGCCACGTCATCGCGGCCGACGTCGTCGATCGTGACCCCGAGGCCTTTGTCGCCCGGCACCGGGAGCGATTCGGCCGTTCGCTGCGGCCCGCGAGCGCACCACCCGCCGGCCTCACGCGGGCGCTGGAGAGCGGTCGTGGTCGCGCCCTGCGCTTCGACCTGCACGGGCTGACCGAGTTCGAACAGGCGGTGCTGCGCAAGGCGCTGGAGATCCCGCCGGGCGAGGTCCGGCCGTATGCCTGGATCGCGCGCGAGATCGGCCGGCCCAAGGCGGTGCGGGCAGTGGGCAGCGCGCTCGGACGCAATCCGGTGCCGGTGCTCATCCCCTGCCACCGGGTCGTGCGCAACGACGGGAAGATCGGTCACTACGCCTTCGGCACCGCAATGAAGCGCGACCTGCTCGCGCACGAGCACGTCGATCTCGATCGGTTGGAGGAGCTCGGCCGCACGCGCGTCCGCTACCTCGGCAGCGACACGACGAGCGTGTACTGCTTCCCGACGTGCCGCCACGCTCGTCGCATCACCGCAGCGCATCGGGTCCCGTTCCGCACCGCGGCCGAAGCCGATGCGGCCGGGTTCCGGCCCTGTCGTGACTGCCGGCCGGAACCGGCGCGCCAGACCGCGTGATGCTGGCTGTCCGAATCAGGTCGAGCACACGACATACATCGCCCGGCCAAGCGCCTTGATCTCGTCGGCGTCGGCTGCGAGCAGGAATCCCGACGCCACCGCGTGGTCGGTGGCGGCGTCGAATCGGGACCCGAAATCCGTCACCCCGCCCGGGTAGAGGCGATCGAGCGTCGCCGCGTCGAAGGGCGTCGACGTGCCGAACAGTTGCGCCAGGTCGCCGGGCTGCCCGAGCCCCGACAAGGTCGCGATCGGCGCGTCGACCCACGGAGAGCGAACCCCGCCGAGCACGTTGTCGTGTTCGTCGAGCACGAACGCAGGACCGTCCGCGTCGTCGCGAACGACCAGACGATCCGCGCCCGGCGGCGCGCTTCCGTCGCCCACCCATTGGTCGAGGTGGTGTAGCGCGGCGTGGAGGACGAAGTGCATCTGCGGGCCAGAGTTGATCGGCAGCGAGGTCGGCATGCCGAGCGGCTCGTCCGCCGCCAGAACCAGACGCGCGAGGTCGCCTGCCGAGAGCGCGCCGGAGTCGAGTGCGGCCGCGAGCAGGAAGTACGTGTCGCAGTGCGCCGAGCCGGCGACCTCCCAGAGGCGGAAGCAGTCGCCATCGGGCTGACGTGCCGGGTAATACCCGAGCCTGCCGAGCAGATCGGTCTCGCTCTGCACCACGAGCACCGGCGTCGCGAGGTCGTCGCGGATCCGCACCGCGCCGGCGAGACGGGGCTCGCCGAGGACGAGGGTGAAGCTCCCGTCGAGCGGTGCGGCGCCGCCAGGGCGACCCACGAGCAGGTAGCCGTCGAACATCCCGGCTGTGGGCGAGACCTCGTTGAGGTACGAGACGAGGTACAGCGACGACTGCGACTCGCCCGTGGCGAGCAGTCGTTCGCCGCCAAACCGCTCCCGCACAACCCGGCCTGCCTGGGTGAAAACGTCGAACGCGAACTCGTCGCCCGGATGCGCGAGTGTGCTGTAGCGCTCGGGATCGCTCACTCGTAGCCCGCTCTCGGGGAGCACGCCGCCGCCGCCGTGAATGCCCACTCGCTGCGCGGTCACGCCCATCCAGGTGAATCCCTCGCGCACGAGGTGACGGTGCGTGGTCATCCATACCGCTGGGACATCGAAGCCGCCCGACACGTTGAGCCACTCGACGACCGCCGCACCGTTCCCGCGACCGGGATCCTCCGGCCGGTAGACGACGAGCCGGGTCGTGAAGGGTGCCGTCTCCCCCGCGCACGAGGTCGCGATCCCCGAGCACAACAGTTCCTCGGTCACATAGCCGACCGAGCGGAGGTCGAACGCGGTCGAGAAGAGCGACGGCGCGCCTTCGAGCGTCGAGGTGGCGGGGGACGCGGTGTGCTCGGTCATGACGCCCCGTTGGTCATGTCGCAAGTTTCTAGCCGAACCCGATCGGGCTCGCCGCTGGTGCCCTTGGGTCGCCGAGCGACCGCGGCTCCTACGACCGAACTGCGTCGGCCCGCTTCGTGATCCGGTCGTAGTTGATCCGCAGCAGTTCGATGGCGGTCTCGGCGTCCTCGTCGCTCCGGATACGCAGCGTGGTCCATCCGGAGCCGGGATACACGTGGTGCGGGCCGGTCCGCCCCGCGGCTACGAGCTCGTCCCGGATGCGGCGCGGGAACGGGATGTCCGCCTGGTGGCCGCCGTGCACGTGCCCGATCGAGCGGCGGTTGACGAGGAAGTCGGTCTCGGCGAACTCACCCGTGTCGGTCACCACGCCAGGCCAGCTGGTGACCTCGCGAACGATGCGCTGCCCTCGTTGATCCGCAGCCGTTCCCATCGCACAGTCCTCTCTCTATCGCTCTCTTCGACTGACAGCGATCAACCTAGTATCTCAAGTTCACTTGAGGTCAAGCTCAAGCCGCCGCGGGATCGCCCGACCCGAAAGCCATCCCGCGCGTCGTGCGGACCGCACCTCTATACTCCTCGGGCCGTGATCCGACGAGGAGATGCCGTGCACTACATCGCACCTGCGATCGAGAGCCGCACCCCGGTGAGCGCGCTGATGACGACCGTGATCTCGAACGGTGTCCCGACGTTGAGCCCGCTGTGGCACCGGTCGAGCGAGCCCGAGAAGCCCAGCGCCGCGGGCGACGCTGCTCCATCGAGCCAGTAGACCTCGCCCCCTCTCCGTCATGACCTGGCTCGAGCTCGAGCCAGCTGACTTCGCGGACGCAGTCGGCCGGCGGCCGCTTCGCTTCCGGCACCACCTGCAGGAGCGTCCTCACTTCACCCGCGCATCGCTCGTCGCGCTCGTCGAGGCGAGCCCGCCGGCGGCGATCGAGCATCACCTCGGCGATCTCCCGCTGCTCCTGCCGGACGGTGTGCCGGAGCGGCTCAACATCGATGCGTCGGCCGTCGCCCGCGACATCGACGGCAACGGCTGCTGGATGATCGTGTGGTCGGCACAGCGGCTTCCCGAATATCAGCAACTCCTCGCGCAATGCGTCGACCAGGTCGCGCCGTTCCTGCCTGCATCCGAAGGGGTGATCGAGCAGCAGATGGCGAACGTGCTGCTCTCATCGGCTCACTCCGTCGTGCCGGTGCACTTCGATCGTCACCACAACCTGCTCCTCCAGATCGAGGGCACGAAGGAGCTGATGCTCGGCACGTTCGCCGATCCGCGCCAGGAGCAATCCGAGATCGCGCGGCACTTCGACGTAGAGCGAAACGCGAGCGCGCTCCCGACGCTGGTGGAGCGGTACCGGCTCGAGCCGGGTGAAGCGCTGTACATCCCGCCATACCGGCTCCACTGGGTCCCGGGAGACCCGGCGACGTCGGTTGCCTTGTCCTGTGTGTTCCAGACGACCACGAGTCGACGAACCGAGCTCGTCCATCTCTACAACTCGCAGTGCCGCCGTCTCCACCTGCGCCCGCGGCCGCCCGGGAGCTCGGAGCCGTCCGATCGCCTCAAGGCGAGTGTGGTGCGGGCCGCACGGAGCATCCGGCGTCGAGCGCGCTCCGCGGCGCGGCGGGCGCGTCACGCGCTGCACGCGTCCTTGCCGTCCTCCCGTCAGCAGCCGAAGGCCGGATGACGGCGGGGCACGACTACATCATCGTCGGTGCCGGTTCAGCCGGGTGTGTGCTCGCCGCTCGGCTGAGCGAAGACCCTGCGGTTCGTGTCCTGCTGCTGGAGGCGGGAACGCACGACGAGCGCAGAGCGCTCCCGGTACCGGCGCTCATGGCCCGCCACTTCCTCACTGACGTCGATTGGGCGTACGTCACCGAGCCCCAGCCTCGGCTCGCCGGGCGCCAGATGTACTGGCCCCGCGGGCGGGGGCTCGGGGGCACGTTCCTCATCAACGGCCAGGTGTATCTCCGTGGCGATCGGGCCGACTACGACCGCTGGGCCGAGCTCGGGAACCCGGGCTGGGACTACGACACCGTGCTGCCGTACTTCAGGAAGTCGGAGGACCGGCGTGGCGATCCCTCCCCGTTCCATGGCCGTGGTGGGCCGCTTCCGGTTGCCGATCTACGGGACCCGAACGTGCTGACGCACGCGTTCGTCGCCGCCGCCGTCGAGTGCGGCATCCCCCACCGCCACGACTTCAACGAAGCTCGGCTGGAGGGCGCCGGCTACGTCCAGGTGACCCAACGGCGGGGAGCCCGCTGGACGACCGCGCACTCACACCTGCGCCCGGCGTTCGACCGCCCGAACCTCACCGTCCTGACCGGCGCGCACGCGACCAGGGTGCTGTTCGACGAATTGCGTGCGGTTGGCGTCGAGTACCGCCAGGACGGCCGGACCACCCAGGCCACAGCCGGGCGCGAGGTGGTGCTCTGCGGGGGTGTCGTCAACTCGCCGCAGCTTCTGCTGCTGTCGGGCGTCGGCCCCGCCCGCGACCTGCGTGCACTCGGGATCCCATTGGTGCACGAGCTTCCGGGCGTCGGGAGCAACCTTCAAGACCATGTCGGCGTGGCGGTGATCGCCAGCATCACGCAGCCGATCTCGATCCTGAGCGGCGAGTCCCCGGCCAACGTCGTTCGCTACGCGCTGCTGCGCAAGGGGCCGCTGACCTCGAACATCTCCGAGGCGTGTGCGTACGTCCGCACGCGCCCCGGCCTCGCCTCGCCCGACCTCGAGCTCGTCTTCTCCCCGATCGGTGTCCCCCCGCGCCGGCTGTTCGAGAGCCCGCGCGCCTGGGCGGTGCGTCGTGCCCGCTCGGTCACCGATCGGGTCCGGCGTCGCGGCGAGCCGCCGACCATGCACGGCGTCATCCTCGGCCCGGCCGCCGCTACACCGCGGAGCACAGGCTTTGTCGCGCTGGCGTCTGCCGACCCGCTCGCGGCTCCCGTCATCCAACCGTCGTACTTCTCCGATCCGGACGGCGAGGACCTGAACGTCGTCGTCGAAGGAGTTCGCCTGGCGCGTCGCCTGCTGCACACGCAACCGCTCAGCGGGCTCATCGACGGTGAGGTGCAACCCGGAGACGACGTCCAGAGTGACGACGCGCTCGCCGGGTTCGTGCAGGAGCGTGCCCAGACCGCGCATCACGGTACAGGGACGTGCAAGATGGGCATCGATCCGATGGCCGTCGTCGACCCGACGCTCCGCGTGCACGGGCTCGAAGCCCTGCGGGTGGTCGACGCATCGGTGATGCCGACGATCGTCAGCGGGCACCCGAACGCGGCGGTCATCATGATCGCAGAGAAGGCAGCGGAGTTGCTCCATGACCGCGAACGAGCCCAGGCCTCCTGACGAGCTCACCGGGCTCGTCGGCGTCGGCGCGCGCCTCCGTGTCGACCGTTGGACCGCGGAGGTGGTGACGGGCCTGCGGCGCGTCGGGATCGAGCCCATCCTGCTCAAGGGACCGGTCGTCCGGCGGTGGCTGTACGCCGACGACGAGCCGTTGGCGCGGACGTACACCGACGTCGACCTGCTCGTCGCGCCGTGGGAACAGCCGCGCGCGGCGGAGGCGTTGCGCGCGATGGGCTTCATCGAGCCCGTCCCGGCGCTGCCCGGCG
>JAPSGP010000029.1 GCA_031177445.1 Acidimicrobiia bacterium | reverse complement strand
CAGCAGGAGCAGCGGCGCGATGACGCAGATCTCCCGCAGGTTCAGGTCCTTCAGCCCCTCGGTCACGCCCTTGGGCACTCCGGTGAAGGACTGCTGGAAGGCATAGAGCATGTAGACGGCCGCGAGAATGACGCCGATCGCCGCGACCACCGCGTACCAACGATGAACGACAAACGTCGCGAGCAGCGCCAAGAACTCGCCGACGAAGCCGGAAAGACCGGGCACCCCGATGCCGGCGAAGGTGGCGAACAGGAACAGCCCACCGAGGACGGGCGCGGCCCGCCAGATCCCCTTCAGCTCCGACATGATCCGCGTGTGCGTGCGCTCGTCGAGGAAGCCGACGATGAGGAACAGGGCGCCGGTGGTCAGGGCGTGGCTGATCATGATCACCACCGCGCCGTCGAGACCGATGGTGGTCAGCGTGAACACGCCCAGCACGAGGAAGCCGATGTGCGAGATCGACGAGTACGCGATCAGCCGCTTCAGGTCGCGCTGGCGTGCCGCGACAATGGCGCCGTAGATGATGCCGATCACCGAGAGGACGAGGAGCAGCGGCGCGAGATCGACCGACGCGTCGGGGAACAGGGTGAAGGAGAATCGCAGGAATCCGTAGGCGCCCATCTTCAGCAGCACCCCCGCCAGCACGACCGAGCCGAACGTCGGCGCCTCGGTGTGCACGTCAGGCAGCCAGGTGTGGAACGGGAACAACGGCGCCTTCACCGCGAACGAAACCATGAACCCGAGGAACAGCCAGACCTCGGTCGCGTACGCGAGGCCCGTCCATTCCATGAGCACGCGGTAGTCGAACGTGAGGTTACCGGTCGCACTCTGGTGGAGGAACCCGAGCGCCAGGATCGACGCGAACAGGAACGCCGACCCGGCCATCGTGAAGAGGAAGAACTTCATCGCCGCGTACACGCGGTTCTCGTGCCCCCAGCCGGCGATGATGAAGTACATCGGAACGAGCAGCAGCTCCCAGAAGATGAAGAACGCGATGAGGTCGACGGCAAGGAAGATCCCCATGATCGCGGTCTCGAGGATGAGGAACCAGAACGTGTACGCCTTCACCCGGATCTCGAGTTGCTGCGACGCGAGCAGGCCCAACGGGAACACGACGGCGGTCAGCACGACCATGAACACGCTGATCCCGTCGACCCCGACGATGTACGACACGCCGGTGTCGCCGAACCAGTCGTGCTCCTCGACGAACTGCAGCTTGCCCGTGCCGGTCTCGAAGTGCCACAGCATGTAGAAGGACAGCCCCGCGGTCGCGGCGGTGGTGAGGTACCCGATCGCCTTGCTGATCTCGGAGCGGTTGCCCGGCACGAGCAACACGATGCCGGCGCCGACTGCCGGCGCGAAGATGATGAAGGTCAGGACCGGGAAGTCGGTCATGCGCCACGCACCAGCATGAACAGCAGCAGGCCGACCGCGCCCACCACCACACCGAGCGCGTAGTTGCGCACGAGCCCGGTCTGCGCCCGGCGCAGGCCCCCACCGAGGTTGCGGAACAGCCGGCCGACGCCGTTGACCGCGCCGTCGATGATGCCGGCGTCGAAGGTGCGGTCGAGCCAGTCGGCACCGCGGGTCACCGGGCCCGCCACCAGCTTCGCGATCGCCTCGTCGAAGTAGTAGGCGTGCCCGAGGACGCGACCGACGACACCGAGGCGCACGAGTGCCGGATCCTCGCTCGGGCGTCGCAGCCCGCGCCGGTACAGCGAGTACGCCACGAGGATGCCGGTGAGGCCGAGGGTGACGGACAGTGCCGAGAGCGCGACGCCGCCGATGAACGAGTTGGGATGGATCTCGGGAACGTCCTCGAACACCGGCTCCAGCCACTCGGTCAGGAATTCGAGCCCGATGAACGGGAGGTTGAGCACGCCCCCGATGACCGCCAGCGTGGCGAGGACGAGTATCGGACCCGTCATGACCCGCGGCGACTCGTGGGGGTCGTGCTCGAGCGCAGGGAGGCGGGGCTCGTCCCCGAACGGCACCGTGGCCGTGTGGGTCACGTCGCCGACGGGGTCGACCGCCAGCTCCTCGGCGACGGGGGCGCGGAAGCGCTCGTTGCCGAAGAACGTGAGCCAAACCTCGCGGGTCATGTACATCCCGGTGAGGCCGGCGGCAGCGACGCCGATGATCCAGAGCGGATAATCGTGCGCGCTGAAGGTCTCGGCCAGGATCTCGTCCTTCGACCAGAACCCTGCAAATGGCGGCATGCCGGCGATGGCGAGCCAGGCGAGGATGAAGCCGCCGGCGGTCAACGGCAGGAACTTCCGCAAGGCGCCCATGGTGCGGATGTCCTGGTGATCTCCGGTGCCATGGATGACGGACCCGGCGCCAAGGAACAGCGTCCCCTTGTAGAACGCGTGGGTGATCACCATGAAGATCGCGGCGCTGTACGCGCCGACGCCGCACGCGAGGAACATGTAGCCCAGCTGGCTGATCGTCGAGTACGCCAGCACCCGTTTGATGTCGGGCTGGAGGAGGGCGATCGTCCCCGCGAGCAGCGCGGTGCCGACGCCGATCCAGGCGACGACGGTCATTGCGCTGCCGCTGCGCTCGAAGAACGGGTGCGCCCGGGCCACGATGAACACGCCCGCCGTCACCATCGTGGCCGCGTGGATGAGCGCCGACACCGGCGTCGGGCCTTCCATCGCGTCCGGCAGCCAGACGTGCAGCGGAAACTGTGCGCTCTTGCCGATCGCGCCGAGGAACAGGAGCAGGGCGATGCCGGTGGCGGCTTCCTTGCTCAGCGACTCCGCCTGGCCGAGCGCGGAGTAGTCGAGCGTCCGCAGCTTCTCGAAGATCAGGAACATGGCGAGCATGAAGCCGAAGTCGCCCACGCGCGTGGTGACGAACGCCTTCTTCCCGCCGAGCGCCGCCGCGGGGCGCTCGAACCAGAACGAGACCAGGAGATAGGAACAGACGCCGACGCCTTCCCATCCCACGAAGGTCACGAGGAAGCTGTCGCCGAGGACGAGCACGAGCATCGACGCCACGAACAGGTTGAGGTAGCCGAAGAACCTCGAGTAACGGGGGTCGCCGTGCATGTACCCGATCGAGTAGACGTGGATCAGGGTCGCGACCCCGGTGACGAACATCGCGAACGTGATCGAGAGCGGGTCGGCGAGGTAGCCGAGGGACACCTGGAAGCCCCCCGCCGGCACGAGGTTCCACAGGGTCGACACGTGCTCGCGCGGCTCGATGTCGCGCAGGGCGAAGAACATGACGATCGACCACGCGAACGACAGCCCCACCAGGCCCGATGCGATCCAGCCGGCGACGGGCTCGCGGATGCGCTTCCCGAACAACAACAGCACTGACGACCCGACCAGCGGCAGCGTCGGGACGATCCAGATCGTGTCGAGCAGGTCCCTCGCGTCCAAGTCAGCCCCTGAGGAGATGCACGTCGTCGGCGGTGGCGCCGCGGCGGCGCCGGAAGATGGCGACGATGATCGCGAGCCCCACGGCGACCTCCGCCGCCGCCACGACCAGCGTGAAGAACACGATCACCTGACCACCGACGTCGTCGAGCTCACGGGCGAAGGTGACGAAGGTGAGGTTGGCGGCATTGAGCATGAGCTCGACGCACATGAACATCACGAGCACGTTGCGACGCAGCAGGAGACCGACCGATCCGATCGTGAAGAGCAGCGCGCCCACCACGAGGTAATAGTTCGCGGTCACTTCGAGCGCGGCCACGCTCACGAGCCCACCCCCGTCGGGCTCTCCGCCTCGTACTCCTCCAGCTCGGCTTCGGCGATCTGGCGGCCGATCTCCTGGTCGGCGGCGTCGAGCTCGGCCTGCTGCCCGCTGCGCCGGGCCAGTACCACCGCGCCCACGACCGCGATCACGAGAAGCGCGGCAGTCAGCTCGAACGCCCACAGGAAGTCGGTGAACAGGACCCGGGCGACCCGCTCGACGTTGCCCAGATCCTCGCCGCCGACCTGCCCGTCGATCGAGCCCCGCGTCGAGGATGCCCCGGTGGCCCACGTGCGGCCGGCGAGCACGAAGATCTCCACCAGCAGCACGGCGCCGAGCGCGAGCGCGGCCGGGCGCTGGAACGGCACCGGGTCGTGCAGCGACTCTTCGCGGTCTACGCCGAGCAGCATGATCACGAACAGGAAGAGCACGACGATGGCGCCGGCGTAGACGATCACCTGGACCGCCGCCACGAGCTGCGCATCGAGCAGCAGGAAGAACAGCGCCACCGCAACCAGGGTCACGACCAGCAACAACGCCGAGTGCACCGGGTTGCGAGCGAGCACAACGCCTAGCGCCCCTCCGAGGGCGAGCGCCGCACCGATGAAGAACAGCGCGGTCTCGACCGTCACGCGGTCTGGCCCTTCTCCGGCGGGCGCACGCCGTAGCCGAGCTCGCCCGACCACGCCACTCGCCCCTCGTAGGCCGCCGCCCCCGACGGCGACGTGGCCCGCATCCAGGCGCTGGTCTGATCGTCCTCGTCGCCCAGCCACAGCTCCCACGGCTGCCGCCGGGCGCGACCGTTGTCGTCGACCAGGAGCTCGCGCTTGGTGTAGATCGCGTCGTCACGGTTCGCGAACGAGAACTCGAAGAGCTTCGTCTCGGTGATCGCCTCGGTCGGGCACGCCTCGACGCACAGGTCGCAGTGGATGCACCGCAAGTAGTTGATCTCGTAGACGAAGCCGTACCGCTCGCCCGGTGACACCGGCTCCTCGGCGGGGTTGTCGGCGCCGCGCACGTAGATGCAGCGCGCCGGGCAGACGCCCGCGCACAACTCACACCCGATGCACTTCTCCATGCCGTCCTCGTAGCGGTTGAGGACGTGGCGGCCGTGGAGCCGGTCGGGCTTGGTCCGCTTCTCGCGCGGGTAGTCCTCGGTGAGCTTGGCCCGGAAGACCTGGCGAATCGGCACCGTGAACCCCTTGAGGAGGTCGACGACGCCCATCAGCTCGGCTTCTCCATCGGTTTCTCCATCGGCCCCGGGCCCCCGCTCACTTGATCTCCTCGACCAGCTCGTGACGCTTCGGCATCGAGGCGTAGAGCACGCCGTACACGGCGGCGGCTCCCACCGCCGCGGCGGGCACGACGATCCACAAGTTCCAGTCCTCCTCGCGCGCGATCACGACGAGCCCCGAGACCATGATCCAGAGGAAGGCGATCTCGATCATGTACTTCCAGCCGAGGTCCATGAGCTGGTCGTAGCGGAGGCGCGGGAGCGTGGCCCGCAACCAGACCGTGCAGTAGAGGAGCACGAGCAGCTTGAGCATGAACCAGAACACGGGCATGAGCCACACGTTGACCGTGCCGTCGGTCGCCAGGAACCCGAGGCCGGGGCCGGCGGGGCCGCCCAGGAACAGCGTGACCGCGATCGCGCTCATCGTGATCACGTTCATGAACTCGGCGAGGAAGAAGATCGCGAAGCGGATGCCGGTGTACTCGGTGTGGAAGCCGCCGACCAGCTCCTGTTCCGCCTCGACGAGGTCGAACGGCGGGTGGTTGGTCTCGGCGATGGCGGCGATGAGGAAGATGACGAAGGCGACGATCGCCGGGAGGAAATACCAGGCGCGGATCCCATCGATCCAGTTGCCGGTCCACGCCTGCCCGTCGACGATCCCGCGAGTGGACAGCGTCCCCGACTGGATCAGCACTCCGACCACCGCCAGGCCGAACGCGGCCTCGTAGCTGAGCAGCTGCGCCGACGCCCGCACCGAGCCGAGCAGCGGGTACTTCGAGCCCGACGACCACCCGGCGAGCATCACGCCGTAGAGGCCAAGGCCCGACATCGCGAGCAGCCACAGGACCCCGATCGGGAGCTCGGCGAGCTGGAGATAGGTCTGGTGGCCGGCGATGCTCACCTCACCGCCGATGGGGACGATCGAGAACGCAAGGAACGCCGGGAGGATCGACAGGTACGGGGCGATGAGGAACACCCGCCGGTCGGCGCTCGTCGGCATCGACTGCTCCTTGAAGAAGAGCTTGACGCCGTCGGCGACCGACTGGAGGACGCCGAACGGGCCGGCAGTCGCGGGGCCGATGCGATTCTGCATGTCGGCGATCACCTTGCGCATGAACCAGATGTAGAGCATTACCGCGACGAGCAACAGCGCGAAGGTGACGATCGTCTTGCCGATCACGATGAGCACGACCGTGAGGTCGATGTCGCCGGTGAGCAGCGGATCGGCGGGGTACTTCATGCGCGCGCGGCTACCTGAGGGTCTCGACGCGCAGGTCGGTGACGGGCGATTCGATGTCGATGAGATCGGCGGCTCCGGGCTCGTGCGCGTCGAACGCCAGGAAGGCGACGCCCTGCGGGACCGCGGCGTCCGCGCGCACCGGCAGGATCACCGTGCCCCGGCTCGACGTGAGCCGCACCTGCCCGTCGTCGGGAACTCCGATGCGATCGCGATCGGCGCGATGGACGAGCACGACGGGCGGAGGCGCCAGCGGCGCGAGTGACGGAGAGCCCGCGGTCCCGCGACCGGAGTCGTAGAGGTTGCGGCCGACCACGAGCCGCAGAGCGTAGGCGTCACGCGGCTCCGGCGACGGAGGTTCGGCCTGTCCGTCCCAGGCGTGGAGCTCGGGCAGCTCGGCGCCGGCGGCTCGAGCGGCCTGGCCCAGCGCAGCTGCCTCCTCGGGGGGCGCCGCCGGCGCCTCCACCTCGGTGAGACCCGGCTTCACCGTGGTGCTCGAGCCGGTACCGCTCGACTCGACCACGCCCGTGCCCAGGTGTGACGCCAGGCCTTCCTCGGACGCGATCGTGCCGGGGCGGATCGGTTCCCACGAGGCGCCGGTGAGCGGGAGCGCGGCCGCATCGAGCACGAGGAGCTCATGGTGCTCGGCAACCGGCGCCACGACGCCGTCGCGCGCGCGGGAGAGCAGCGACGCGCCGATGCCGGTGTACGCGGGAACGACCTTGCCGATCTCGTCCTGCAGCTCGGGAACGGTCTCGAGGTCGAAGTCGGCGTCGAACCGCAGTGCGAGCTCGCCCGCGATGCGCCAGTCAGGCATGGGCGTGCCTTCGGGCGTGACCTCCTGGGCGACGCGCTGCACCCGCCCCTCGAGGTTGGTGGTGCTACCCGACTTCTCACCCCACACCGTCACCGGCAGGAAGACGTTGGCGTTCCGGTTGCTGGCGTTGGTGAACGCGTCGACCGCGATCACGAAGTCGACGTGCTCCAGTGCCGAACGCACCAGCGCGCGGTCGGGGAAGTCGGCCAGCGGATCCGCCCCCAGCAGCACGAGTGCATGGATCGACCCCTCGGTCGCGGCCCGCAGGATCCCCTCCGTGTCGAGCCCGGACGCGGTGGGCGCCGCGCCCCAGACGTTCGAGTAGTGCTCCCGGCCGGCACCCAGCGTGACCCGGCCGGGAAGGAACCCCGGCGCAAGGCCGAGGTCGAGGGCGCCGTGCACGTTCCCTCGCCGCAGCGCGGAGAGAAAGCGCACGCCGGACCGCTGCGCGAGCACGGATGCCGCGTGCACGGTTGCCTCCGGGGCCTCCGCCAGTGACGGTCTGCCCAGGACGACGACGACGTCGCCGGTGCGGCCGGCGCTGAGCTCGTCGATCTTCGCCACCGCCTCGGCGGCGGCCTCGCCCGCGCTCCCGGGAAGGTGTCGAACGACGGCGCGGGCGTGGCGGGTCAGCCCGTGGTCACGCGCCGAGATGTCGATGAGCGGGACGCCGAGCTCCTCGGCCGCGCGCCGCACCCGCAAGTAGAGAACCGGCAGCTCCTCCTTGAGGTCGGGCGCGAGCAGGACGATCGCGGCCGCGTGGTCGAGGTCGGCGATGCGCGCCCGCGGCATCCCGATCACGACGGGTGCCGGCAACCCGTCGCCGAGCTGGGCGTCGACGTTGTCGGTGCGGAGCACGCCCTTGGCGAATCGGGCCCAGGCGTACGCATCCTCGTTGGTGCCGTGGGCGCCGCCGATCACCGCGATCGACTCCGGCCCGTGGGTTTCGAGCACCCGGCGCAGTCCGTCGGCGGCGGCATCGAGCGCGAGCGGCCACGTCGTCTCGACCAGCTGCCCTTCCTGGCGCACCATCGGCTCGCGCACCCGTCCTTCGCCGTGGACCCACTCGTACGCGAAGCGGCCCTTGTCGCACAGCCATCCCTGGTTGACCGGCTCCGAGTCGACTCCGAGCAGGCGCACGAGCTGGTTCGAGGAGGACTGGATCGCCCCCCGGCACTGGATCGCACACGTGACACAGGAAGTCTCCGACGTCGTGAGGTCCCACGGCCGGGCCTTGAAGCGGTACGGGCGGGCGGTGAGGGCACCGACCGGGCAGATCTGGACGGTGTTGCCGGAGAAGTAGGACGTGAAGGGGTCGTCGGGGTAGGTGATGACCTCGGTGAGCTCGCCGCGGCCTCCGAAGTCGATGAGCGGTTCGCCCGCGATCTCGGCCGCGAATCGGGTGCACCGGCCGCACTGGATGCAGCGCTCACGGTCGAGGACGACCAAGTCGCTGATGTCGATCGGCTTCTCGAAGTGGCGCTTCTCCTCGACGAAGCGCGACTCACCGGGCCCGAAGGCGAGCGTCTGGTCCTGGAGCGGGCACTCGCCGCCTCGGTCGCACACCGGGCAGTCGAGCGGATGATTGATGAGTAGGAACTCGAGCACGCCGTCCTGGGCCTTGCGGACGTTGTCCTTCTGGGTGTGCACGACCATCCCGTCGTAGACCGGGGTGGCGCAGGCGATCTGGAGGCCGCGCATCCCGTCGATCTCGACGAGGCACATCCGGCACATCCCCACCGGCTTCATGCGCTCGTGCCAGCAGAAGCGGGGGATGTACACGCTGTGGTCCTGCGCGGCGCGGATCAGCAGCTCGCCGTTCGGGACCTCGACCTCGCGGTCGTCGATGGTGATGCGAACCCGCTCCGGCCCCTCGCGCACCGGGATGACGAACTCTCCCGCGGACGGCCACTGGCTCATCGGTTGATCGGTCACGTCGACTCCACCGCGCTCGCGGCCGGGGCGCCGATCATCTGGAGGACCTCGTCGCGGAAGTAGCGGTCCAGGCTGACGACGGGAGACATCGTGCTCGGGCCCAGCGCGCAGATCGTCGTCTGGGCGAACGGGGCGTTGAGCCCGGGAACGATGTTGTCGCCGAAATCGAGCAGCAGGTCGAGGTCGTCCGGCCGGCCCATACCGTTGGCCATCCGGTAGAGGACCTTCTCCATCCAGGTCGAGCCCTCCCGGCACGGCGTGCACTTCCCGCACGACTCGTGCGCGAAGAACTTGGCGATGCGCCACGCGACCTGCACCGGGTTGGTCGTCTGGTCGAAGACCATGATCGCCCCCGAGCCGAGCATCGACTTGAGCTCGTTCTGGACGTAGTCCATGTCGGTCGGAGCGTCGAGGTGCTCGGGCACGAGCCACGGCGAGGACGCGCCGCCGGGAATGAAGAACTTGAGCTGCCGGCCACCGGGAACGCCGCCGGCCAGGCCTTCGATGAGCTCCCGGAACGAGGTGCCCAGCTCGACCTCGTAGTTCCCGGGCCGTTCGACGTGTCCCGACACCGAGAAGACGCGGGTGCCGGTCGACTTGCCGACCCCGAGGCTGGCGTACCACTCGCCCCCGCGCTCGATGATGTAGGGGATGGTCGACAGCGTCTCGACGTTGTTCACCACCGTCGGCTTGGCGAACAGTCCCTGCACCGCCGGGAACGGCGGCTTGATCCGGGGCATTGCCCGCTCGCCCTCGAGGCTGGAGAGGAGGCCGGTCTCGTCACCGG
Organism: Acidimicrobiia bacterium; assembly: GCA_031177445.1. Taxonomy (GTDB): domain Bacteria; phylum Actinomycetota; class Acidimicrobiia; order IMCC26256; family JACDBD01; genus JAPSGP01. The sequence continues at coordinate 5,685 of JAPSGP010000029.1, read as the reverse complement.
CGATGTACGCGCCGGCCCCACGGTGCAGCACGACGTCGAGGTCGAAACCCGACCCGAGGATGTTCTTGCCGATGAATCCCCGCTCGGCGGCCTCGGCGAGCGCCCGCTCCATGCGCTCGGCGCCGAGCGCGAACTCGCCCCGGAGGTAGATGAACGCCTGGTGGCACTCGATCGCGAACGCCGAGATCACGACGCCCTCGATGAGCTGATGGGGGTCGCGCTCGACGAGCATGTGGTCCTTGAACGTCGACGGCTCCCCTTCGTCGGCGTTGACCGCGAGGTAGCGCGGGTACACGTCCTTGGGCAGGAACGACCACTTCTGACCGGTGCCGAAGCCGGCCCCGCCGCGGCCGCGCAGCCCGGACGCCTTCACCTGCTCTTCGCCGATCTGCTCCGGCGTCATGGTCAGCGCCTTGCGGAGCGCCTCGTAGCCGCCGGTCTGCAGGTAGCGGTCGATGGTCCACGAGTCGTCGGGGTGGTCGCGCAGTCGCTTGGTGACGATCCTGGTCTCGGCCATCGCGCCTAACGCTCTCGATCGCTCGACGTGATGAGCGTGCCGGACACCGAACGAGCGACGCGCGTCCCGCGGCGATATTCCTCGATGATCGTCTCCGCGGACTCGGGTGTGACCGGACCGTGGAACTCGTAGTTCACCTGGAGCACGGGAGCGAGATCGCAGGCAGCGAGGCACTCGACCTCCTCGACGAAGACCTCGTCGTCGTCGAGGTATCGCGCGTCGAGCGCTTCCAGAAGCTCGGGGCCGCGATTGACCAGGCAGCTCACGTTGGTGCACACGGAGACGACGAACCGGCCCACGGGCTCGCGCTTGAACATCGTGTAGAACGAGCACACGCCGAGCACCTGCGCGGGCGCGAGCTCGAGGAGCTCGGCGATCTCCTCCATCGCCGCCGGCGACACCCATCCGTCCTGCTCCTGGGCGAGGTGCAGCAGGGGGAGGATGGCCGACTTGGCGACCGGATAGCGGGCGATGAGCGCCTGCGCCTTCCGCCGGTTGTCGTCGCTGAACGCCACTATCTCTCCTCGGCGACGGTCGGCAAAGCCGCCGTCGCCCCTCCGTGCGTAGATTCGCTTGCGCTCATCTACCGGTCCACCTCGCCCATGATCGGGTCGACGCTCGAGATCACCGCGACCGCGTCCGCCACGAGCCGGCCCTCCACCATCACGTTCATGGTCTGCAGGTTGTAGAAGGACGGCCCCCGGATGTGCAGCCGGCACGGCTTACCGGTCCCGTCGGACACGAGATAGCAGCCGATCTCACCCCGGGGCGACTCGATCGCGACGTAGGTCTCACCCGGCGGGACCTTGAAGCCCTCGGTGAACAGCTTGAAGTGGTGGATGAGCGCCTCCATCGACTCGTCGATTCGCTCCCGCGGCGGCGGCGTGACCTTGCGATCCTGCACGCGGTAGTCGCCCGTCGGCATCTTCTCCACGCACTGGCGAACGATCTTGACCGATTCCAGGATCTCGTGGAGGCGGATGCGGAAGCGGTCGAAGCAGTCGCCGTTCTCCGTGTAGATGACGTCGAAGTCGACCTCGTCGTAGGCGAGGTACGGCTGCGCCTTGCGCAGGTCCCACGGGAATCCCGTCGAACGGAGGATCGGGCCCGAGGCACCGAGGGCGAGCGCCTGCTCCGTGGTGATGAGCCCGACCCCGACGGTGCGCTCGTGCCAGATGGGGTTGTTCGTGAGCAGCCGGTCGTACTCCTCGACTCCCGCCTCGACCTGTTCGCAGGTCTGGTGCACGGCGTCCTCCCAGCCGTCGGGCAGGTCGGCTGCGACGCCACCGGGACGGATGAAGTTGTGGTTCATCCGCAGGCCGGTGATCTCCTCCAGCAGTCGCAACGTCACCTCTCGCTCGCGCCAGCCGTAGATCATCATCGACAGCGCGCCGAGGTCCATGCCGTTGGTGGCCTGGAACAGGAGATGGCTCGCCATGCGGTTGAGCTCGACGAGCAGCATGCGGATCCAGATCGCGCGCGGCGGGACCTCGACGTCGAGCAGCCGCTCGACCGCCATCGAGAACACGAGCTCGTTCCCGAGCGGCGACGCGTAGTCCATTCGGGTGACGTTGGTCGCACCCTGGACGTACGTGAGCTCCTCGCCCGTCTTCTCCATGCCGGTGTGGAGGTAGCCGACGATGGGCTTGGCCCGCACGACGGTCTCGGCGTCGAGCTCCATCATCACCCGCAGCACGCCGTGCGTCGACGGGTGCTGGGGCCCCATGTTGATGATCATCGTCTCGCCCTCGCCCTCGCCCTCGAGCTCGGGCCACGGGCCACCGGTGAGCACCACTTCGCGCTGCGGTCGCAGCTCCTGCGCGCCTTCGTCCGTCTGACGTTCGAGTCGCGCTTCCTCGAGCTCCGCGGGCGTCTCGAGGTCGCGGATCTCCTCGTCCGCGCTCGGCGTGCTGATCTCGGTCCGGGTCTCGTCGCTCATCGCGGCCCTGGGTCTTCCTTGAAGGTGACGGGGACGCGTGCGGGCGCGTCGTCCTTGCGCAACGGGTACCCGGCCCAGTCGTCGGGCATCAGGATGCGGGCGAGGTCGGGGTGCCCGTCGAAGCGGATCCCGAACAGGTCGTAGACCTCGCGCTCGGCAAAGTTCGTTCCCGTGTACACGTCGGTGAGACTCGCGACGTCCGGCTCGCGCTCCGGCACCTGGCAGATCGCGCGCACCCGGCGGTTGCGCGGATGCGAGAGGTAGTTGGCGACCACCTCGAAGCGCTCCTGGGCCACGCCCGGCACCGTCATCCGGGCCGCATCGAGCAGATGGTCCACCGCGGTGACGTCGACGCACTGCGTGAACTGCTGCTCGTCCCGTAGAAACCGGGCGAGGTCGGCCCACACCGAACGGTCGACGTACACGACCGGCTGGCCGTGTGACCGGTGGAAGACCGTCGCGGGGAACTGCTCGACGATTGCCGCCGCCACCTCGTCGTCGGGCGGGGCCGGCTTCTCCTGTTCTTCTTCTCCTGCGTCGCCGGCGGGCTTGTGAGCATCTTCACGAGCCTCGTCGTCGGGCATCGGGTTCGACCTCGTCCTCGTCGTCCTACCGGCGGGCCAGGGCGGGCGCCGGGGTGCCGTCGCGCTGGTCGATCTGGATCCCGGCGCCCCCGCCGGCAGTGTGGCCGCGCCGCTTCATGATCTCGCCGCTGCGGATCTGCTCGTGCAGGGTGAGGATCCCGTGCATCAGGGTCTCGGGGCCGGGCGGGCAGCCCGGGACGTAGACGTCGACCGGGACGATCTGGTCGACCCCCTGGACCAGGGCGTAGTTGTTGAACATGCCGCCGGTGCTGGCGCACACGCCCATCGAGATGACCCACTTCGGCTCGACCATCTGGTCGTAGACCTGGCGGAGGACCGGAGCCATCTTCTGGCTCACGCGGCCGGCCACGATCATGAGGTCCGCCTGGCGGGGGCTCGCTCGGAACACCTCCATGCCGTACCGAGCGAGGTCGTAGTGCGCCCCGCCCGCAGCCATCATCTCGAGCGCGCAGCAGGCCAGCCCGAAGGTCGCGGGCCACACCGAGTTGCGGCGCGCCCACTTGACGAGATCCTCGAGCCGCCCGGTGAGGAACCCGTACGGAACCTGGTCGAGCCCCATCAGGCGGCCTCGGTCTCGCGCCCGGGACCGACGAGCGTCGGGTCGAGGCCATCGGCGCCGGGGCGGCCACCGGCCCGGAGCACGCGGGCGGTTGCCCGCTCTGCCACTCGAGCGAGCGGGCCCCAGTCGAGCGCTCCGGTCGACAGGAGGTAGGCGAACGGCACCAGCAGCGTGAGCAGGAAGATCCCCATCGCGATCAGTCCGTACGCCGCCGGCTGGAAGTCACGGAAGATCGTCGTGAACGGGTAGAGGAAGATGATCTCGACGTCGAGGACGATGAACGTCATCGCGACCAGGTAGAACTTGACCGGAAAGCGCTCGGTCGGCTCCTGCTCGGGCACGATGCCGCACTCGTACGGTGCTTGCTTCGCCGCATGGGGACGGCGTGGGCCGAGAAGCCGTGACGCTACGAACGACGCCGCGATGAACAGCACTACCAGGCAGATCATCGTGAGAATCGGCAGGTAGGCGGTCACCCGGCGGCGCGCTCCCTCGAATCCGGCGCTGAGGCGCGCAGGCTACCGCGGCGTTCGGCGAGGCGCGCCACCCGTCACGACCAGCGCTGCCCGCCGTTCGGGCGCGCGATCCACGACCGCAAGACCGCCGGCTGCGGCGAGCTCCCGGAGCGAACCGCGACGCTCGAGCCAATCGCCATACGCGTAGACGAGCACCTCGTCGCACCGCGTGCGTAGCCGCTCGAGCAATGGCCCCCGGCGCGCCGGTCCGGCCTCGATCAGCCGGCCCGGCATCAGGATCGCGAGTGCGTAGCGACGGTCGCCGGGCCATAGCTGTGCATCGTCGAGGAGATCACCCACCATGAAGTTCGCGGCGTAGGCGGGGTGGAGCAGCCGCGCGTGGGCGATGCGCGCCGGTTCGACGTCGATCCCGTGGGGTACGGCACCGGGAACGGCCTGCACGACCTTCTCCAGGAGCGCACCGTTGCCACAGCCGAGATCGAGGACGGCACCACCTCGCCCGCCGAGCGTGTGGGTTGCGAGGTCCACGATCGGGCGATGCGCGTCTTCCATCGCCGCGACCGACGAAAAGCCGTTGTCGCTCGCGTACCAAGCCGGCCGCGGCCCGTCGACCGCGACCATGTTCTCCAACCCCTTGCGGAAGCCACGCGTGGCGGTGAGCCGCAGCTTCACCGGTACCTCGAACGGGAAGCTCAAGCCTTGGAGCGCCTCGTCCGGTGCGCTCGTGCCGTGGCGACGCACGACGTACTTCCTGGGGGTGGCGTCGGTCCGGGTCGAGACCTTGACGACGGGTGTCTTCACCTCGGCGATGCCGTGGAGCGCCGACCATTCCGCCGGCCACGAAAGGATCTCGAGCAACCAGTCCATCTCCTGTCCGTGGCCGCAGTCGCGGCCGACGGCGACGAGCTGGTCGGCGAGCGCGACCGTCGCCGCGCAGTCGAAGCGGCACGGGAGATGCGGCACCGCCCGGACCCCCATCCAGCGCCAGAGGATGTTGGACTCCGGCGGTCCCTCGACATCGAGCGTCGCGGTCCCATTCGTCGCGCCGGCGGTGGCGACGGCCATCGGCCACGTGGTGTCGACCATGGCGTCGTCGACCCACACGCGCCGGAAGAACTCGCGACAGCACGACGGGTATCCGAGGAGATTTCCGATCACCTCCTGGTCGGCGTCGTCCCATGCCTGCTTGAACTCGACAACATCGGCGGGCCTTCCGATGACGAAGCGGAACACGAACGGTTCGCCGGGGCGGTACGGCACGCCGGTGGCGGAGTAGGGCTGGCCCGAGACGCCCGCCATCTCGACCGGCAACGCGTTGAGCCCTTCCCCCGCCCAGTCGGCGCCGCGCGTCATGAACTCCTCGGGCGAGACCATCGTGAGCGCGCAGCGCCGGACCCCGGCGAGCACGGCCCGCCACTCGATCTCCATCCACGCGGTGGTGATGCGGGCAAGTCGCGGCTGCCACACCTCCTGGGCGCGATCACTCACCCACGCCAGGCGCGTGAAGTCCGGCAACGTGAAGTCGAACCGGTCCATCGGCGCCGTGCTGGTCGCGTCAGGCATCGCCGTGCGGGGCATCGCCGTGGGGC
>JAPSGP010000450.1 GCA_031177445.1 Acidimicrobiia bacterium | reverse complement strand
CGTCGCCGCCCGCGGCCTCGACATCACGGGCGTGAGCCACGTCGTGAACTACGACATCCCGAACTCACCCGACGTCTACGTTCACCGCATCGGCCGCACCGGCCGCGCCGGTGAGAGCGGCCGGGCCATCACGCTCATGACGCCGCGTCAGCGCCGCGAGCTGGAGGCCATCGAGCGCCACGCCAAGACCGAGATCGAGGAGTGGGCGCCCGAGCAGCCCCGGCCGCGCGAGCGTCGCACGCGCCGCGAGCGCGAGACCCGGCGGCCGCGCCACACGAAGCCGCACAGCCGCGACGGGGTGCCCTACGCCAAGCTGGTCGTCGGCGCCGGGCGGCAGGCGGGGATCGAGCCCGCCGACGTGGTCGGCGCCGTGGTCGACAACACCCATCTGGAGAACGACGACGTCCGCAATGTGCGCGTGCTCGAGCGCTTCTCGTTCGTCGAGGTGCCCGCGCGGCGAGCGGCCGAGGTGGCCGACAAGGTGAGTGGAAAGCGAGTTCGGGAAACCGAGCTCCGGCTGGAGGTGATGGGCAGGCGATGAGCCAGGCGACGATGCACACCAACCATGGGCCGATCGAGCTCGAGCTGTTCGACGACGACGCCCCGAAGACCGTCGAGAACTTCCTCAAGCTCTCGCGCGACGGCTACTACGACGGGTTGATCTTCCACCGCGTGATCAAGGACTTCATGATCCAGGGCGGCTGCCCGCACGGCACGGGCACCGGCGGCCCGGGCTACGAGTTCGAGGACGAGATCAACGACCACAAGATCGTGCGCGGCGCACTGGCGATGGCCAACCGCGGACCCAACACGAACGGCAGCCAGTTCTTCATCGTCACCATTGACGCGGCGCCCTGGCTCGACGGCAAGCACACGGTCTTCGGCGAGGTCCGCGCGGGGATGGAGGCCGTCGACTCGATCGAGGGCGGCCCGACAGGCGCCCAGGACCGCCCCGTCGAGGACGCGGTGATCGAGCGAGTGGAGGTCCATGAGGGTTGAGCTCCTGTGGTGGGACGGGTGCCCGTCCTATCCGGAGACGCAGGCGGACCTAAGGGAAGCCCTCGCCTCGGAAGGCGTCGACGCCGAAATCGAGATGGTCGAGATCGAAAGCGACGACCAAGCGCGTCGCGAGCGCTTTCCCGGCTCTCCGACCATCAGGATCGACGGCGAGGACGTCTTCCCGCCCGAGGAGCAGGAGCCGTTCTCGCTCACCTGCCGCGTCTACCGCTTGCGCGACGGCAGGCCGTCGCCGACGCCGGACCGGGAGGACCTTCGGGCAGCGCTAAGGAGATGTCATGCGCATCGGTGACAAAGCAGCGAGCTTCAGCTTGCCCGACACCGACGGGCAGGAGCGTGGGCCAGATGGCGTGACGGTGGTTGTCTTCACCTGCAACCACTGCCCGTATGCGCTGGCCTGGCACGACCGGCTGACGCAGGTCGCGGAGGACTACGAGGTGACCTTCCTGGCCGTCAACCCGAACGACGCGGAGCGGTACCCGCGCGACTCGTTCGATGCCATGAAGGAGCGCGTCGAGGCGGACGGGGGATGGCCGTATCCCTACCTGCGCGACGCGTCGCAGGAGGTGGCGCGGGCGTATGGCGCGCAGACGACACCCGACGTGTTCGTGCTGGACGCGGAGCGGATCCTGTGCTACCGCGGCGCGCCCGACGCCGACCATCGGGACGAGGGGCAGCGCGCCGTCTGGCTGCGCGAGGCGCTTGACGCCGTCCTGGCCGGTGACGAGCCGCAGCGCCCGGAGACCGAGCCGGTCGGCTGCAGCATCAAGTGGAGCCGGTGATCGCCGCCACCGCCGCGGCGGTGTCGGCGAAGTCCTCGAGAAACGCGTCCGGGCCGGAGGCCTTCAGCGCCTCGCGGTCGGCGAAGCCGGTGGCCACCGCCACCGCCCGCGCGCCCGCCTCCTGAGCCGCGCCCACGTCCAGCGGAGTGTCGCCCACCAGCACGGCGCCGGTCGGCTCGCCGTACTTCTGCGCCGCCCTCCGGCGGGCCACGGCGACCAGGTCCGAGCGGCGTTCGTGCGGGTCGGACCCGTAGGCGCCCACGCCGAAGTCGAGCCAGCGCTCGAGCCCGAACGCGCTGACCTTGACGGCCGCGTTGACCTCGATGTTCCCGGTGAGGAGCGACTGCACGACGTCGTCGCGCTCGTGCAGGGCCTCCAGCACCTCGACCACGCCCGGATAGGCGTAGCCCTCGGCCCGCATCGCTTCCTTGCGCGCCTCGAGCGCGCCGGCCAGCTCCTCGAGCACCTGCGGCAGGTGGTCGCGCTCGCCGCCGAGCATGGAGAGCGCGATCTGGTGGTCCGTGCGTCCGGCGAAGTCGACCTGCTCCGGCGGGCGCCCGACGACGGCCTCGAAGGCCTCGTTGAACGCCCAGCGCCCGTGGCCGGCCGTGTAGACGAGCGTGCCGTCGATGTCCCACAAGACGAGCAGCACGCTCAGCCCGCCAGCTCGACGCCCAGCAACCGCTCCAGCGCCGGCAGCGTCTTGTCGGCGCCCCGATGGAGGATCGCGGTCATCCCGACCGCTTCGGCGCCCTCGCAGTTCTCGCGCAGGTCGTCCACGAAGACGCACTCCTCCGGCGCGACGCCGGCGCGCTCGGCGCCCAGCAGGAAGATCTCGGGCTGGGGCTTGTGCATGCCGACATCGCCCGAGACGACGACACCGTCGAACAGCTCGGGGAAGGCGTCGCCGTCAGGGCGGCCCGCGCCCATCGAGTTCGACACGAGCCCGGTGCG
>JAPSGP010000164.1 GCA_031177445.1 Acidimicrobiia bacterium | reverse complement strand
CTACGACATCCACCAGCGCGTACGGGACATGGACGCCAACGGCGTGCTCGGCTCGATGTGCTTCCCCTCCTTCCCGAACCTCTGCGGCCAGCTGTTCGCGCGCTCGAGCAACAAGGACGCGGCGCTCGCCATCCTGCGCGCCTACAACGACTGGCACATCGAGGAATGGTGCGGCACGTATCCCGGCCGCTTCATCCCGTTGGCGCTGCCCCCGATCTGGGACCCGCAGGCCATGGCCGACGAGGTCCGGCGCGTCTCGGCGAAGGGCTGTCACGCGCTGAGCTTCTCCGAGAACCCGGCGAAGCTCCGGCTCCCCAGCTTCCACACCGACCACTGGGACCCGTTCTGGGCCGCGTGCTGCGACGAGGACGCGATCGTCTGTATGCACATCGGCTCCTCGTCGACCCTCGTCGTCACCGCCGACGACGCGCCGATCGACGTCCTCATCAGCCTGCAGCCGGTCAACATCGTGCAAGCCGCGGCCGATCTGCTGTGGTCGCCGGTGCTGCGCAAGTTCCCCTCGCTGCGGGTGGCGTTGTCGGAGGGCGGCATCGGCTGGATCCCGTACTTCCACGAACGGGTCGACTGGATCTACACGCGCCACCATCCGTGGACCGGCCAGGACTTCGACGGCCGCCTGCCCAGCGAGGTGTTCGCGGAACGTGTCGTCAAGTGCTTCATCGACGATCTCGCCGGACTGGAGCAGCGGCATCGGGTCGGCGTCGACATGATCTGCTGGGAGAGCGACTATCCACACTCCGACTCGACTTGGCCGACGTCGCCGGAGTTCCTGATGCGGTCGTTCGAGGCCGCGGACGTCCCCAACGCCGAGATGGCGGCGATCACGCACGAGAACGCGCTCCGTCACTTCCGCTTCGATCCTTTCCGCGTCCGGGAGCGCGAGCAGTGCACGGTGGGCGCGCTGCGCGCACATGCGGTCGACGTCGACGTCACTCCAAAGAGCGTCGGCAAGCGTCCGGGGATGACGAAGGCGACCGACCTCTTGACCGCCGGCCCACGCCGGGCCTAGCGCTGGTCGCGGCTCGGCGCGGCGTTGCGGCGCGCTTGCGCCGGCCTGCATAGAGTCGTCAATCATGCTCGACCTGGTGGTGGGGGCAGGCGCCGCGCTGTTGGTGGCCGGCGGTGCCAACCCCCGCTCAGCCGACAAGCTCGATTCAGGCTGGCCGCCGGTCCTCGTCTTCGCGGTCTTGGTGATCGCGGCCGTCGCCATCGCCGCGGTCATCGTCATGGTGCGACGAACGCAGGCCACGATCCGGGCAAGATCGGCATCGAAGTCGACCGCGGCACAGGAGAACAGCAGAGGAAGGCGACCATGACGACCACCGCGGCGCGCAAGATCGGGCTCGGGGCGCGGTTCCGCTACCGGTTCGACAGCGCGATGTCGCGAGGTCCCGCGGTCATCATCCTGTGGCTGGCGGTCGCGACCGTCGGCTTCGTGTTCCTGATCGCCGTGGTCCTCACCATCTTCGGTGTCGGCATCAACGAGGACGCGAACCCGACGCTCCTGGAGCGCTTCTGGCAGAGCTTCCTCCGCATTCTCGACCCGGGGACCTTCTCCGGCGACGCCGGTTGGCCGCTGCGCGTCGCGATGCTGATCGTCACGCTCCTCGGAGTGCTGATCGGAGGATCCCTGATCGGCCTCATCGTCGCCGCGGTCGACAACCGGGTCGAGCAGCTCCGTCGCGGCCGGAGCCTCGTGGTCGAGCGTGATCACACCCTGATCCTCGGATGGTCGCCCCGGGTCTTCACGCTGGTGACGGAGCTCGTGCTCGCGAACGAGAACCAGCCGCGAAGCTGCATCGTCGTGCTCGCGCCCGGCGAGAAACCGGACATGGAAGACGAGCTACGCACGCGCGTCGCGGACACGAAGAACACCGACATCGTCTGCCGCACCGGGGACCCGTCAAGCCCGCAAGACCTCGTCATGGTCAGCGTGTCCGAGGCTCGCTCGGTCGTCGTGCTCGGGACCGGCGAGGAGGACGGCCCCGGCGATGCCGAAGCCGTGAAGGCTGTGCTCGCGGTGATCAGCACCGATCCGGAGCAGCGCACCCGCATCGTCGCCGAGCTCAACGACGATGAAACCGCCCGTGCGCTGCAAGAAGCGAGCCACAACCGCGTCCTCACCGTTCGCTCCGCCGAGGTCATCTCCCGCATCACCGCCCAGGCATGCCGGGAATCGGGATTGAGCTTCGTCTGGCGTGATCTCCTCGACTTCGGCGGCGACGAGATCTACTTCCATCCCGCACCCGAGCTCGAGGGCCACACCTTCGCCGAGGCGCTGGTCGCCTACGACGACTCGAGCGTGATCGGTCTCCGACGGGCCGACGGTTCGGTCGTCGTCAACCCGCCGATGGACACCGAGTGCCGAACTGGCGACCAGGTGATCGCGATCTCAGCGGACGACGACACGATCGTGTTCACCGGATTCACGGACGACGGCGCACTCGAGACCGTCCCCGGGGAGCTGCCGGCGGGGCGACCGTTCCGCTATCTCGTCGTCGGGTGGAGCGAGATCGGTCCGGTCGTCCTGCGCGAGCTCGACCAGTTCGCGCCCGCGGGCTCTGCGGTCGACGTGCTCGTCGATCCCGACCTCGTCGACGGGCACGAGCTCGAACCGGTCCCGCTGACGAACATGCGTATGGCCTTCCAGACCACGCACGGCAACCTCGACGAGCTCGGGGAGCACGCCCGCAAGTACGTCTACGACAAGGTGGTCGTGCTCGGCTATCGCCACGGGATCTCGGCACCCGAGGCCGATGCCCGCACGCTGCTCACGCTCCTGCTGCTCGAGCGGTCGCTCCGACCCGATCGCCAGGGCCGGATCCCGCCCACAGTCACCGAGCTACTCGACTCGCGGGACGTGGAGCTCGCACGCGCGACCGGTGCCGACGACTTCGTCGTGAGCGACGAGCTCTCGAGCCTGATGCTGGCCCAGTTGGCGGAGCGGCCCGAGCTCGAGGCCGTGTTCGAGGACCTCTTCGACATCGAGGGCTCGGCGATCGCGCTGCGACCGGCGCGCCTCTACGTGGACAGCGACGCGGGACCATATCGTCGGGTCGTGCTCGGCGCCCGCGCCCGGGGCGAGGTCGCGATCGGCTACCGGCGCCAGAAGGGTGCCGCCGGCGTGCCCGAGAACGTCCTGAACCCACCGAAATCCGCGACGGTGCAGCTCGGCGACGACGACAGGATCGTCGTGATCGCGCCGGTGTAGCGGTGTTCAACGACCTGCGAAACACGATCGGCGACCTGGTCCACGCCGGTTGGGAACGCTGTGAGCGGCTCGGTGCGATCCGGCCCGGGAGCCGCCGGGCGCGCCGGTTCGGGAGCTTCGGTACCAAGAGCGTGATCTGCTTCCCGGTCGCAGCGCTGTTCGGCGAGCGCTCCATCCACATCGGGGACGGCTGCATCTTCGGCCCGTACACGTCCCTGTCGGCCGGCGTCTCGCCCGGCGACGCGCGGGACCATCCGGTCGTCCGCATCGGCGACCGCTGCCTGATCGGCAAAGGGAGCGGGATCGTCGGCCACCAGTCGGTGGAGATCGGCGACGACGTCTGGACTGGTCATCACGTCTACATCACCGACGCCAATCACGGTTACGAGGATCTCGACGTGCCGATCGGTCTGCAGTTCGCGGCGGCGCGACCGGTGCGCATCGGATCGGCGTCGTGGATCGGCCACGGGGCGATCGTGCTCGGAGGGGTCACGATCGGCAGCCACGTCGTCATCGGCGCGGGCTCGGTCGTCACCGACGACGTGCCCGACTACTCGGTGGCGGTCGGCAACCCGGCGCGGGTCATCCGTCGCTACGTCGACGGAGAGTGGCGTCGGATCGACCCCGACCTCTCGCGTTTTGGCGCCGCGAACGCCGAATAGTCCGGCTTTCGCGGCGCCAAAACCGCTTCGACACTGGCGGCGCTACCCGCCCGCGGGTGACGGGTAGTCGGGCGGGGTGCTCTCCGGCGGGCTCTGCTCGAAGATCGTGACCGAAGTCGAGTCCTCGAACAGTCCGCTGTCGGCCTTCGTCGGCCCCGTTCCCAGGGTGTAACGCTTGCCCTGGTTGGCGTACCGGTACACGCCCTGTCCCTCGTCGCCGACCTCGCTCTTGCCGGTGAGCGCGGGATCCCACCAGATGAGCGCCGCGTCGTCCCAGTTGTTGTAGTCGGTGAACGGCCAGAAGCCGTGCTTTCCGAACGAGGACTGCGGGGTCGTGGCACCACCGCCGGTCACGGGATACCGGAACAGCCCGTCACGGAACGCCTTGGGCGTGAGTTTCGGCCCCGCCATGTGCACGGCTCGGGCGACGATGTCGATGCCGGGATGGATCACACCGCGCGTGTTGCTCGGCGGTTCTTCACCGTGGAACCAGTCGTAGAGACGTACTGCTTCTGTCTCCGCCTCCTCCAGGCGCGCCGGGATCAGCGAAACCCCGAACCCGTTCGCCCATTGTTCCTGGTCGTAGGTGCGGGCGAAGATCGTGGTGTCACCAAGAACACTCGGCCCGAGTACCCACTCGGGGGAGTAGTCCTGCTTTGTGGCCTCCGTAGTGAACGAGGCGGGTGTGAGCGGATCCCCGGTGTAGATCACCGTCGTCACGCCGGCGTCCTTGAACTTCGTGATGATCGTGCGTGCGTATTCCTGAGAGCGGTTGGGGTCGAGGAAGAACGACGACTCGGACTTGAGCTTGACACCGTGCTTCGCGAGCGCATCCCGGAACGTCTTGAACAAACCCTCGTACTGCCCGTCGGGCGTGTCGTAGTGCGCGAGCCCGAACACCCGCTTCTTGTCGTGGAGGTCCGGATCGCCGGCGTACTCGGCGGTTCCACGTCCAGCGATCTTGCCGATCAGCTCACCCGCGAGCCGTCCGGCCTCCTCCGGTGACGGCCCGTTCGAGTAGAGGTACGGCGCCTGCTCGTCGATGATTTCCTGCGGTAGGGCGAGCGCGCAGTTCCCTACGCACACCACGCCACGAGAGGCGAGCTCGTCGGCGAACACGGCGGTCGACTGCAAGGGGCCCCCGACGACCGCGAACGGCTTCTTCGCAGCGATGGCGATGGCGTCCGCCTTGGCTGCGGTGGTGTCGGCACCCGAGCCGGTTCCGTCGAAGAACTCGACCTCGAACTTCCGGCCGTACTGCTCGAAGACCTCGTTGTACATGTCGAAGTAGCCCTGGATGGTGTCCTTGATGGCGGGAACGCCGAGATCGGCACCCGCGCCTCGTATCTGGGCAGCAAGCAGCGGATCTTTCGCCGGGTCGCCGACGTACGCCACGACCTTGATCGTGTCCTCGGTGACGCCTTCCGAGGTCGAACCTCCGTTCCTCCCCTTGAAGGAGACGCAGGGCGGGGCGTAGATCGACGGGAGCTTGACCCGACCGGTCTCCGGATCGCAGTTGGGGCCGAAGTCGACGGTCTTCCCGAGCAGCTCCGCCTTCTGGGGCGTCATCGGGCCGGAGCGGATCAGCTTCTCGGGGATCGTCTCGTCCTCGGACTGCGCGCCGGCGGCGCTCGTGACGAGGGCGGGAGCCACCGCCATCCCCATCACGGCCGCGACCGCGAGCAGCGACCGCAGCCGGCGGAGCCCCCCCGGGCGACGGCGAATCGAGTGCGACATGCTGGTTCCTTTCGCTCAGTCCGGGCGCGGAGGCACGAGCAACGCGCCCTGCGGGCCCGATCGTTCGATGGCGGTCTCGCTCACCCCCAGGTAGGAGGCGACGACCGCCGGATCGTTGACGACTTCTGCCGGGCTGCCGACGGCGACGATCTCGCCGAGGTCGAGCGCGATCATCCGATCGGCGATCGACGAGAGCAGCGTCACGTCGTGCTCGATCACGAGCAGGCTGGCGCCGAGCTGGTCGCGGATGCTTTGCAGCAGCGGTCCCAGCGCTTCTGCTTCGCGCTGGGCGATCCCGCTCGACGGCTCGTCGAGCAGCAGGACGCTGGGCCGGTGCGCGAGCACGCAGGCGAGGTCGACGATGCGCCGGCTGCCGGTCGAGAGCTCGTGCACGAACTTGTCGCGGAACGCAGCCAGGCCCATGAGGTCGACGAGTTCGTCGACCTGGCGGTCGACCGCGCGCTCCGACGCCGCCACCGTCGGGAAGTGGAGGGCGGCCGCCAGCGGGTCGCGCACCTTGACATGGGTCTCGAGCGCGACCGCGATCGTCTCCTGCACGGTCAGCGCCGGGAACAGCCGGCAGTCCTGGAAGGAGCGACCGAGCCCGAGGCGGGCCCGGGCCTGGGCCGAGCGGCGGTGCAGCTCCACCGGCCCGCCCGGGCTGGCGAGCGTGATCGTGCCCCCGTCGCCGGGAAGGAACCCGCAGATCACGTCGAACAGCGTCGTCTTGCCGGCGCCGTTGGGGCCGATGAAGCCGACGATCTCGGCCGGCGCCACGTCGAACGACACCCGGTCGATGGCGCTGATGCCGCCGAAGCGCTTCGAGACATCACGGACTTCGAGCCGTGGCCCGCCCGCGCCGGCGCCGTCGCCGAGAGCAGGTGCGGGCCGCCGTTCGCCGTTGGGCGTCGACGGCGTCACCGACGACGCGGCTGCGCCTTCGAGGAACACGGAACGGAGCACGTCGGGCCGTTCGAGGAGCTCGGCGGTGGGACCGTGGAAGCGGATCTCGCCCTTCTCCATGAAGTAGGCGGTCTCGGCAACGGTGAGCGCGAGGTTCACGGACTGCTCGACCAGGATGATCGTGGTGCCCTGCTCGCGGATCGCCTTCACCATCTCGAGGAGC